>JAFACP010000350.1 GCA_023425455.1 Pseudomonadota bacterium
GTGTGGAGAACATCATACGCAGGAAGTTACCGGCATAGGAGAGGTCGTTACGCGGGTAGACGAACGGCTGGCCGATAGAGTATTTGTAACACATCGCCGCCATGGTTGGCATTTTGGACAGCAGACGGAAGGCCGCAATGTCGCGGTGACGCGGGTTATTCACGTCCAGCGAATCGTGGTAAAACGCCGCCAGTGCGCCGGTGATACCGCACATTACCGCCATCGGGTGTGAATCACGGCGGAACGCATGGAACAGACGCGTGATCTGCTCATGGATCATGGTGTGACGGGTGACGGTGGTTTTGAATTCATCATACTGAGCCTGCGTCGGTTTTTCGCCGTTCAGCAGGATGTAGCACACTTCCAGATAGTTGGAATCGGTGGCTAACTGATCGATGGGGAAACCGCGGTGAAGCAGGATACCTTCGTCACCGTCGATGAAGGTGATTTTGGATTCGCAAGATGCGGTAGAGGTGAATCCAGGGTCAAAGGTGAACACCCCTTTAGAACCCAGCGTACGGATATCAATAACATCCTGACCGAGCGTGCCTTTTAGCACATCCAGTTCAATAGCAGCGTCACCATTTAGCGTGAGTTTTGCCTTTGTATCAGCCATTTACGGTCTCCTTAGCGCCTTATGCTTAAGACTGCTAAACACCTCATCTCCCACGCATACTCTGTGCTGGCAGCGTCCTCAGGCCCGGGGAACCGTATGGGTTATATTCCCCTGACGCTTCGGCTTACCGCCGTGACCTCACGCGGATGACGTTGTGTTTACGGATTTGCATTCAGCAGAACTTCACCGTTACCAGTTTGTTATTTGGCTTACCGCTCAGCTCACGAGGAGAAACCAGGGTACAGAGCTATGGCGCCTTGCAGGTAAACGGATGAAATTTCAGTGAAACAACAGCAAATCAGCGTTTTTGCAGTCCGAATTATTCAAACCTGTATATCACTAATAACTGTCCTGATAACTGCGGTCAATACCATCACACTGTTACATAACTATTTCTCAGGTGAAAGAGAGACCTCATAACTTTTGCGCATTATATGCCTTTTCTGCCCACGTTTGTAACAATATTGTTTAACATTTGTCAAATCAGATGATTAAAAATTAAAAATATGTTGTTATCGTGACCCTGATCACTGTTCGGCATAAAACCCGACAAACTATATGTAGGTTAATTGTAATGATTTTGTGAACGGCCTATACTGCCGCCAGGTCTCCGGAACACCCTGCAATCCCGAGCCAACCAGCGTTGTAACGTGTCGTTTTAGCATTTGGAAGCAATGTTTTACATGACGCGCAGTTATAGAAAAGGCACGCTGTCTGACCCGCATCGCAGTCCGGAGGAAGGAAACAATAAGAACAGCATGTGGGCGTTATTCATGATAAGAAATGTGAAAAAACAAAGACCTGTCAATCTGGATCTGAAAACGATCCGATTCCCTGTAACAGCAATAGCGTCCATTCTGCACCGTGTTTCTGGTGTGATTACGTTTGTGGCGGTAGGCATTCTGCTGTGGTTACTGGGAACCAGCCTCTCTTCCCCTGAAGGATTCCTTCAGGCCTCAGCCATCATGAACAACTTCTTCGTGAAATTTATCATGTGGGGCATTCTGACCGCGCTGGCCTACCACGTTGTCGTGGGTGTGCGCCATATGCTGATGGACTTTGGCTACCTGGAAGAAACTTTCGAGGCCGGGAAACGCTCCGCTAACATTTCATTTGTATTGACTGTCGTGCTTTCACTTCTCGCAGGAGTTCTCGTATGGTAAGCAACGCCTCCGCATTAGGACGCAACGGCGTACATGACTTCATTCTGGTCCGTGCTACCGCTATCGTTCTCACCCTCTACATCATCTATATGATCGGTTTCTTCGCGACCAGCGGTGAACTGACGTGGGAAATCTGGAGCGGCTTCTTCGGCTCCGCCTTCACCAAAGTCTTCACCCTGCTGGCGCTGTTCTCCATCCTGATTCATGCCTGGATCGGCATGTGGCAGGTGTTGACCGATTACGTGAAACCGCTGGCAATTCGCCTGCCTCTGCAGCTGGCTATTGTCGTGGCGCTGGTGGTTTACGTTATTTATGGATTCGTTGTGGTGTGGGGTGTGTAATGAAACTGCCAGTCAGAGAATTTGATGCTGTTGTAATTGGTGCAGGCGGCGCTGGTATGCGCGCAGCACTGCAGATTTCCCAGAGCGGCCAGACCTGTGCGCTGCTCTCTAAAGTTTTCCCAACCCGATCGCACACCGTGTCTGCGCAGGGCGGTATCACCGTTGCGCTCGGTAACAGCCACGAAGATAACTGGGAATGGCATATGTACGATACGGTGAAAGGTTCCGATTATATCGGCGACCAGGATGCCATCGAATACATGTGTAAGACCGGCCCGGAAGCGATCCTCGAGCTGGAACATATGGGCCTGCCGTTCTCCCGTCTCGACGATGGCCGTATCTATCAGCGTCCGTTTGGTGGCCAGTCGAAAAACTTCGGCGGCGAGCAGGCGGCACGTACTGCCGCAGCGGCTGACCGCACCGGTCATGCGCTGTTGCACACCCTTTATCAGCAGAACCTGAAAAACCATACCACCATCTTCTCCGAGTGGTACGCGCTGGATCTGGTGAAAAATGAAGATGGCGCGGTGGTGGGATGTACCGCCTTGTGCATCGAAACCGGCGAAGTCGTTTACTTCAAAGCCCGCGCCACGGTGCTGGCGACCGGCGGCGCAGGTCGTATTTATCAGTCCACGACGAACGCCCACATTAACACCGGTGATGGTGTCGGTATGGCGATCCGCGCCGGTGTGCCGGTGCAGGATATGGAAATGTGGCAGTTCCACCCAACCGGTATTGCCGGTGCCGGGGTGCTGGTGACCGAAGGTTGCCGCGGCGAAGGTGGTTACCTGCTGAACAAACATGGCGAACGCTTTATGGAGCGTTATGCCCCGAATGCGAAAGATCTGGCGGGTCGTGACGTGGTGGCGCGTTCCATCATGATCGAAATCCGTGAAGGTCGTGGCTGCGACGGTCCGTGGGGGCCGCATGCGAAGCTGAAACTCGATCATCTGGGTAAAGAGGTGCTGGAATCTCGTCTGCCGGGCATTCTGGAGCTGTCCCGTACCTTCGCTCACGTTGATCCGGTGAAAGAGCCGATCCCGGTTATCCCGACCTGCCACTACATGATGGGCGGTATTCCAACCAAAGTGACCGGCCAGGCGCTGACGGTCAACGAGAAGGGTGAAGACGTGGTGATCCCGGGGCTGTTCGCGGTCGGCGAAATCGCCTGCGTGTCGGTACACGGCGCGAACCGTCTGGGTGGTAACTCCCTGCTTGACCTCGTGGTGTTTGGTCGTGCGGCGGGTCTGCATCTGCAGGAGTCTATCGCTGAGCAGGGCGAACTGCGTGATGCCCGCGAATCAGATATCGACGCCTCGCTTGAGCGTCTTAACCGCTGGAACGGCAATCGTGACGGCGAAGATCCGGTGGAGATCCGTAAAGCGCTGCAGGAGTGCATGCAGCATAACTTCTCGGTCTTCCGTGAAGGCGACGCGATGGCAAAAGGTCTTGAGCAGCTAAAAGTGATCCGCGAGCGGCTGAAAAACGCCCGTCTCGACGACACCTCCAGCGAGTTCAACACCCAGCGCGTCGAGTGTCTGGAGCTGGATAACCTGATGGAAACCGCTTACGCGACAGCAATGTCGGCAAACTTCCGTACCGAGAGCCGTGGCGCACATAGCCGCTTCGACTTCCCGGATCGTGATGACGAAAACTGGCTGTGCCATTCCCTGTATCTGCCAGAGTCGGAAACCATGGCGCGTCGTACCGTGAACATGGAACCGAAACTGCGTCCGGCGTTCCCGCCGAAGATTCGTACTTACTAATGCGGAGACAGGATAATGAAACTCGAATTCTCAGTTTATCGTTATAACCCGGATGTTGATGATGCTCCGCGGATGCAGGACTACACTCTGGATGCGGAAGAAGGCCGGGACATGATGCTGCTAGACGCGTTGATCCAGCTGAAAGAGCAAGACCCGACGCTGTCGTTCCGTCGCTCCTGCCGTGAAGGGGTTTGTGGCTCCGATGGCGTGAACATGAACGGTAAAAACGGTCTGGCCTGTATCACCCCGATTTCCGCGCTCACGCGCCCGGGGCAGAAAATTGTGATCCGTCCTCTGCCTGGGCTGCCGGTTGTGCGCGATTTGGTGGTGGACATGGGGCAATTCTATGCACAATATGAGAAGATTAAGCCTTACTTGTTGAATAATGGGCAAAATCCACCGGCTCGTGAGCATTTACAATCTCCTGAGCAGCGTGAAAAACTCGACGGCCTGTACGAATGTATTCTCTGTGCATGTTGTTCAACGTCCTGCCCGTCGTTCTGGTGGAACCCGGACAAGTTTATCGGCCCTGCGGGTCTGCTGGCTGCCTATCGCTTCCTGATCGACAGCCGCGACACCGAAACCGACAGCCGTCTGGAAGGATTGAGTGACGCTTTCAGCGTATTCCGCTGCCATAGCATCATGAACTGCGTCAGTGTGTGTCCTAAAGGGCTGAACCCGACGCGCGCCATCGGCCACATTAAGTCGATGCTGTTGCAACGCAGTGCGTAAGTAATAAGAGGGGAGCGCTGTTCCCCTCACTCAACCCCTCTCCCGGCAGGAGAGGGGACAGATTGCAGAAACCTTTAAAAACTGCCAGATAAGTAAATAATCGAGATGTTCAGCGCCAGACAAGGTGCGGTTGAACGAATCCCCGGAGCAGAGTGAATGCTGTGACTGGGGGAGTGAAAGCCGCCACGCAGTCGCAGCCGGAACGACGAAGATTATTTAGACAGTTTCTAAAGGTTCCTTCGCGGGCCAAACAAAAAAGAGCTCGCAGGTGAACCCCGGCACGCACGCCTGGTGTGCGTGGTAGTTTCTACGGCGAAAGTAAGCATAAAAATGCTTAAGGGATCACGATGCAGAACGGCGCAATGAAAGCCTGGCTGGACTCTTCTTACCTCTCTGGTGCCAACCAGAGCTGGATAGAACAGCTCTATGAAGACTTCTTAACCGATCCTGACTCCGTGGACGCCAACTGGCGTTCAATGTTCCAGCAGTTGCCTGGCACAGGGGTCAAACCGGATCAATTCCATTCCAAAACACGTGATTATTTCCGTCGTCTGGCGAAGGATGCCTCACGTTACTCTTCTGCGATTTCCGACCCTGACACCAATGCGAAGCAGGTTAAAGTCCTGCAGTTAATCAACGCTTATCGCTTCCGCGGTCACCAGCATGCGAATCTTGATCCGCTGGGATTGTGGCAGCAGGAACGTGTAGCGGATCTCGATCCGGCTTATCACGATCTGACCGAGGCCGATTTCCAGGAAAGCTATAACGTAGGCTCTTTTGCTATCGGCAAAGATACGATGAAGCTGGGCGATCTGATCGCTGCGCTTAAGCAGACCTATTGCGGCTCCATCGGCGCGGAATACATGCACATTACCTCGACGGAAGAGAAACGCTGGATCCAGCAGCGCATCGAGTCTGTGGCAGGTAAAGCCAGCTTTTCTGCGGACGAGAAAAAACGCTTCCTGGGCGAACTGACCGCAGCAGAAGGTCTGGAGCGTTATCTGGGGGCGAAATTCCCGGGGGCGAAACGCTTCTCTCTGGAAGGCGGCGACGCGCTGGTGCCGATGCTGAAAGAGCTGATCCGTCATGCCGGCAAGAGCGGTACCCGTGAAGTGGTGCTGGGTATGGCGCACCGCGGTCGTCTCAACGTGCTGGTCAACGTGCTGGGTAAAAAACCGCAGGACCTGTTCGATGAGTTCGCGGGCAAACATAAAGAACACCTCGGCACCGGTGACGTGAAGTACCACATGGGGTTCTCGTCTGATATCGAAACTGAGGGCGGTCAGGTTCACCTGGCGCTGGCATTTAACCCGTCGCACCTTGAGATCGTCAGCCCGGTGGTTATCGGTTCCGTGCGCGCGCGTCTGGACCGTCTCGACGAGCCGAGCAGCAATAAAGTGCTGCCCATCACCATTCACGGTGACGCGGCGGTTACCGGTCAGGGCGTGGTTCAGGAGACCCTGAACATGTCGAAAGCGCGCGGTTACGAAGTGGGCGGTACCGTTCGTATCGTTATCAACAACCAGGTGGGCTTTACGACTTCCAACCCGCTGGATGCGCGTTCTACTCCGTACTGTACGGATATCGGGAAGATGGTGCAGGCACCGATTTTCCACGTGAATGCCGACGATCCTGAAGCGGTCGCGTTCGTTACGCGTCTGGCGCTGGA
>JAFACP010000422.1 GCA_023425455.1 Pseudomonadota bacterium
GTGAAGTGATTCACATCCGCCGTGTCGATGGAGGCGCATTATAGGGAGTTCTCCGCAGGCCGCAATAGAAAAATTGCAGAAAAATGACTGACTGCTGCATTCCCCAGCAAAACCCCGCTTTATACCTGTTTACACACAGACTTATCCACAATGATGCGAAAAAGTGAAAAATCACGAGCGGTGCGCAAACGTTTTCGTTAAAATGCTCGCGCTTAATAAGGATGCACCGTCAGGTGTGTTAGATGAGTTTTTCTTGCGGAAAACTCATCTAACGCTCTCTGTAATCGTGAAATCCAGGGGATTTACCATGCAACAACGTCGTCCAGTCCGCCGCGCCCTGCTCAGTGTTTCTGATAAAGCCGGTATCGTCGAATTCGCCCAGGCACTTTCTGCACGTGGTGTGGAGCTGCTCTCTACCGGCGGCACCGCTCGCCTGTTAGCAGATAAAGGTCTGCCGGTAACCGAAGTGTCCGACTACACCGGTTTCCCGGAAATGATGGATGGACGCGTCAAAACCCTGCACCCAAAAGTGCACGGCGGCATTCTTGGCCGTCGCGGCCAGGACGACGGCATTATGGATCAGCATGGGATCGCGCCGATCGACATGGTTGTCGTTAACCTTTATCCATTTGCCCAGACCGTTGCCCGCGAAGGCTGTTCACTGGAAGATGCGGTCGAGAATATTGATATCGGCGGCCCAACCATGGTGCGCTCCGCAGCCAAGAACCATAAAGATGTGGCCATCGTGGTTAAGAGCAGCGACTACAACGCCATTATTAATGAGATGGATGCCAACGACGGTTTACTCACGCTCGACACCCGCTTCGACCTGGCCATTAAAGCGTTCGAACACACCGCCGCCTACGACAGCATGATCGCCAACTACTTCGGCAGCCTGGTTCCCGCTTATCACGGCGAAACCAAAGAACCTGCCGGTCGCTTCCCACGTACCCTGAATCTGAACTTCATTAAAAAGCAGGATATGCGCTACGGCGAAAACAGCCACCAGCAGGCAGCCTTCTATATAGAAGAAGAGGTAAAAGAAGCCTCTGTCGCCACCGCACAACAGGTTCAGGGAAAAGCGCTCTCCTATAACAACATCGCCGATACCGATGCCGCACTGGAGTGTGTAAAAGAGTTCAGCGAGCCGGCCTGCGTTATCGTGAAGCACGCTAACCCGTGCGGCGTAGCGGTTAGCACGTCAATTCTCGAGGCTTACGATCGCGCGTACAAGACCGACCCAACCTCGGCATTCGGCGGTATTATCGCCTTCAACCGCGAGCTGGACGCCGAAACCGCGCAGGCCATCATCTCCCGCCAGTTTGTCGAAGTGATTATCGCGCCTTCAGCCTCAGAAGACGCGTTGAAAATCACAGCGGCGAAACAGAACGTGCGCGTACTGACCTGTGGTCAGTGGACTGAACGCGTACCGGGCCTCGATTTCAAACGTGTGAACGGCGGCCTGCTGGTTCAGGATCGCGATCTGGGGATGGTCACTGCCGGCGACCTGCGCGTGGTCACGAAACGTCAGCCGAGTGAACAGGAGCTGCGTGATGCCCTGTTCTGCTGGAAAGTGGCGAAGTTCGTAAAATCCAACGCCATTGTCTATGCGAAAGAGAACATGACCATCGGGATAGGCGCAGGCCAGATGAGCCGTGTCTACTCGGCGAAAATCGCCGGTATTAAAGCCGGTGATGAAGGTCTGGAAGTCAAAGGCTCCGCGATGGCCTCTGACGCCTTCTTCCCGTTCCGTGACGGTATTGATGCGGCCGCAGCGGTTGGCATCACCTGCGTGATCCAGCCTGGCGGCTCGATCCGCGATGATGAAGTGATTGCCGCCGCCGACGAACACGGTATTGCAATGATCTTCACCGACATGCGTCACTTCCGCCATTAATCCACGGAGCTGAAAATGAAAGTATTAGTGATTGGTAACGGCGGACGCGAGCACGCCCTGGCGTGGAAAGCGGCGCACTCCCCGCTGGTGAAAACCGTCTTTGTCGCACCAGGGAACGCCGGCACCGCGCTGGAACCCACGCTGCAGAATGTGAATATCGGCGTGACCGATATTCCGGCATTGCTGAGTTTTGCGCAAAACGAGAACATCGATCTGACTATCGTTGGTCCGGAAGCGCCGCTGGTGATCGGTATCGTTGATGCCTTCCGTGCGGCGGGGCTGAAAATCTTCGGCCCGACGCAAGGCGCTGCGCAGCTGGAAGGCTCGAAAGCGTTCACCAAGGATTTCCTGGCGCGCCATAATATCCCGACCGCCTGGTACCAGAACTTTACCGAAATCGAGCCTGCGCTGGCTTATCTGCGCGAAAAAGGCGCGCCGATTGTCATCAAGGCCGACGGTCTTGCCGCCGGTAAAGGTGTTATTGTCGCGATGACCCTCGAAGAAGCAGAAGCCGCCGTCCATGACATGCTGGCCGGCAACGCGTTTGGTGACGCAGGCCACCGCATCGTTATCGAAGAGTTCCTCGACGGCGAAGAGGCGAGCTTTATCGTGATGGTCGATGGTGAGCATGTTCTGCCGATGGCCACCAGCCAGGATCATAAGCGCGTTGGTGATGCCGATACAGGCCCAAACACCGGCGGAATGGGCGCTTACTCCCCTGCGCCTGTTGTCACCGACGACGTGCATCAGCGCACCATGGAGCGCATCATCTGGCCTACCGTGAAAGGGATGGTGGCGGAAGGGAATACGTATACCGGTTTCCTCTATGCGGGCCTGATGATCGACAAACAGGGCAACCCAAAGGTTATCGAGTTCAACTGCCGCTTCGGTGACCCGGAAACCCAGCCAATCATGCTGCGCATGAAATCCGATCTGGTTGCGCTCTGCCTGGCGGCCTGTGAAGGCAAGCTGGACGAGACAACCTCCGAGTGGGACGAGCGTGCCTCTCTGGGCGTGGTGATTGCTGCGGGCGGTTATCCGGGCACTTACAGCACCGGCGATGAGATCCACGGCCTGCCGCTGGAAGAGGTCGAAGGTGCGAAGGTGTTCCATGCCGGCACAACACTGTCTGATGACGATCGGGTGCTGACCAACGGTGGTCGCGTGCTGTGTGCTACCGCGCTGGGGACTACCGTTGCACAGGCGCAGCAGCGTGCCTATGCGCTGATGGCAGAGATTCGCTGGCAAGGCAGCTTCAGCCGTCAGGATATCGGCTATCGCGCGATTGCACGCGAGCAGGGTAAATAATGCCTCCGGCCCTCTCTTTCCTGAGGGGGCCAGCATAATGCCGCAGAGGGGTGAGTCCCCTCCGGCATACGCCTCAACGCATCAGAACGTGTTTTCTGTCGGCTGCCAGGTGCAGAAGTCTTCGTTCGCCACCAGCAGAAGCTGGGAGCCTTCCGGCGCTTCAAGCCACGCCACGCTAACTTCCATTGATAAGTGACGCTGACGGCGCGCAATGTGCTCCGTTGCCCACGCCTCAAGTTCGGGCTTCAGCGTTTGCCCTTCGCAGGTGGTGACCGTGCCATCGGCATGCCAGCGTCCCTGACGCAGCACAACGCGTCCCTGGCGCAGCGCATCGCTGGTCTGGCGTAGTTGTCCGGCACGATAACGATACAGGGCGAACTGATCGCTGGAGAGCTGCTGTTTTTGACCGCTGATTTCGCGCTGCATAAAGCTCAGCTCACCGCGATCGTCAAAACGTACTTTTACGTGCTCCGGCGTTTTACTGTATATATTCAGCTCGATAAACGACAGCGCATCGCCTTGCCAACGATATTCTGCGGTCGAGGTATTGCCGTTATGCCACGGGCTGAAAGCGGAGAGGAGATGGACATCGTTACCAGAATCTTTGCGCCAGATCCTGACCGCGCCCTGATCGTCAGCGTAGCCACTGGCGGTAAACGGCGGCAGAGAGGTGTCGTGGCTACAGGCAGACAACAGCAGGACGCCCGCCAGGGCGATAGCCCCGCGCCAGACAGACAAAAGGGGCGTTGCCGCCCCTTCGTTAAAACTGTTCACTGCCACGCGTCTTACTTAACAGCGTCTTTCAGTGCTTTACCAGAAACAAATGCCGGCACGTTAGCAGCGGCGATTTTGATTTCTTTACCGGTCTGCGGGTTGCGGCCAGTACGCTCAGCGCGGTGGTTCACTTTGAAGGTACCGAAACCAACCAGTTGTACAGCATCGCCTTCTTTCAGAGACTCAGTAATAGCAGCCAGGGTAGATTCCAGAGCAGCTTTAGCCTGCACTTTAGACAGATCAGCCTTGTCCGCAATTACATCAATCAGTTGAGTCTTATTCATAAGTTATCCTTTCAATGTGTTTATCGCTTGCTAAGCATCGAGTGCGACGAAAATGCCAAAAAAGCACTCTCCTGCATACACGCACCGATAGCCACTTTTTTTCGCCCCCCAAATGTAGACCAGACGGGGGGCGAAAGGGAAGAGTCGAGGAGTGACAAAACAGGCGTTAAATCACGTTTTGTTGTCTCATTGGTTAAAAATTACCCCAATATTACTCTCACCCGCCTCACGTAAGTCCGCGCGCAGGCCTTTTATCAGCTCAATATCGCGTTCTTCACACTCTGCCAGCAGGCGGAAAATCTCCCACTGGATATCCCATTCCTGTTCAACCGCCGGATTCGCGCGCAGCTCTTCGTCCGTCATTTCACGACCTTCCTGGGTCATTTCCAGCATCGCAACGGTGGTGATCGACGCCTTGCTGACTTCAATTGCATGCTCCAGCGTTTCACCACTCAGCCGGGAGTGGATCAGCTCGCTTAACGCGACGCAGGCATCGATTGCCGGATAAACGCCGTACAGGTCGAAATCATCTGCCGCCGGAATCGCCTCTTCCAGCTTTTCCAGCTGGGAGTCGAAGTTCACCTTCGCATCCCTGACCGTCAGCGTCTCCCAGATCAAATCGAGGATCCGACGATAAATATGGCCATCACCAAAGCCCGTCTGCTTGCAGAACGCGGCATAGTTGGGATACATGCGCTCGCACAGGCAAGCCATAAAGGTGACGTGCTGCCAGCTTTCCAGCTTCTCAAGGCGCAGATGAATCGGGTTTTGTAACATGATGATGTCTCGAATCGAAAATTAGCGGCAGTTTACCTGAATCATGGCTGAATTTCCTGCCAACGAATAAATGCCGGACGCCGGGAGGCAACGGCATCCGCCCAACGCGTCGGCTCCGGTAAGCGATAGCCTCTGGTGCAACGCTGGACCCAGGCCAGCGCGCTGTCCATGCTCACCCGATGCCCGGTGGCGATAAACAACGGGTTACAGCGCGTTTTACTGCGCCAGACCCACGCCAGCTGTTCGTCTTTATCCATCAGCGGGGCCAGCGCGCCGGGCTCCGTGGAGAGCGGCCCGAAGGTACCGCACAACCGTTTTTTCGCCACGCCGATAGTCGGGACATCCACCAGCAGGCCGAAATGGCTGGCCACGCCTAAGCGACGCGGATGGGAGATCCCGTGACCGTCGACAAACAACAGATCGGGTTTTCGCGACAGCTTTTCCCACGCCGCCAGCAGCGCGGGACATTCACGAAAGGAGAGAAAGCCTGGAATATAGGGCAGGGTTGTGGCGATACGTGCAATCTGGTACTCCACCAGCTCCAGCGTGGGATACTTCAGCAGCACCATCGCCGCACGCGTCACATCCCCACCCTGCTCGAACCCGACATCTGCCCCGCCAACATACTGCGGCGGATCGCAAGCCAGACCATCCTCGCGGGAAACCGATGAGGCTAACGCAAGCTGCTGAGCGCGGAGTGTCGCGAGATCCATAGCCAAACCTTACGAATGATAGGCCGCTGACAGTCGATGCACCGCCTCAACAAAGGCGCCGGCATGCTCTGGCGGCACATCCTGATGAATACCGTGGCCCAGGTTAAAGACATGGCCTTCACCCTGACCAAAACCGGCAAGGATCGTTGCCACCTCTTCCTCAATACGGGCAGGCGGCGCGTAGAGCATGGACGGATCCATATTGCCCTGCAGCGCGACTTTGTCGCCTACGCGGCGGCGCGCATCGGCGATATCGGTTGTCCAGTCAAGCCCCAGCGCGTCGCAGCCGGTCGCCGCCATTGCCTCCAGCCACTGACCGCCGCCTTTGGTAAACAGCGTGACCGGCACGCGCCGGCCTTCATTTTCACGCAGCAGACCGTCGACGATTTTGTGCATGTAGTAGAGGGAAAATTGCTGATAGTCGCGCCCGGTCAGCACGCCGCCCCAGGTGTCGAAAATCATCACCGACTGCGCGCCGGCTTTAATTTGCGCGTTGAGGTAGAGCGTGACGCTCTTCGCCAGCTTATCAAGCAGGGCATGCAGCGCCAGCGGATCGGCGTACATCATCTTTTTAATCACCGTAAAGGCTTTGCTGCTGCCGCCTTCCACCATATAGGTCGCCAGCGTCCACGGGCTGCCGGAAAAACCGATCAGCGGCACATCGCCTTTCAGTTCACGACGAATGGTGCGCACCGCATTCATCACGTAACCCAGCTCCTGCTCAGGATCGGGTACGGGCAGCTTATCCACATCCGCCCTGCTCTTGATGGTGGAGGTGAAACGTGGACCTTCACCGGTTTCAAAATAGAGCCCAAGCCCCATCGCATCAGGAATGGTCAGAATGTCCGAAAAGAGAATGGCGGCATCCAGCGGATAGCGACGCAGCGGCTGAAGCGTCACTTCGCAGGCCAGTTCTGCGTTTTTGCACAGGGACATAAAATCCCCCGCCTGCGCGCGCGTGGCTTTGTACTCCGGCAGATAGCGGCCCGCCTGGCGCATCATCCACACCGGGGTGACATCAACGGGCTGGCGCAGCAGCGCACGCAGATAACGATCGTTTTTCAGTTCGGTCATTTTTGCAGTTCCTTAAGCGTCATGGCGCCAGTGTAACATGTCACTCAGCGTCAGCCCGACACATTGCTACGGTATCTTCAATCAGGCGACGCGCCACCGTACCCGGAGGCGGTAGCAGGGGGAGATCGTCGTAACGATACCAGTCGGCCGCCAGCAGCTCTTTCTGGTCGATGACAATGTCACCGCTGTCGTATTCGGCCATAAACGCCGTCATGAGCGACTGCGGGAACGGCCACGGTTGCGAGGTTACATAGCGCAGGTTTTTCACCCTGATACCGCTCTCTTCCATCACCTCGCGCGCCACCGCCTGCTCCAGCGTTTCCCCCACTTCGACAAACCCGGCCAGCACGGTATGGATGCCGTTACGGTGGCGGGTATGCTGCGCCAGCAGCAGGGTGTCGTCACGACGAATAGCGACGATGATGCACGGCGCAATTTGCGGATAATAGCGTTCCCGGCAGTGGCCGCAGAGCATTGCCCATTCGGTTTTACTCGGGTGCATGATATGCCCGCAGTAGCCGCAGTATTTGTGCGAACGATAAAACTCCGCCAGCTGAACGCCGCGACCGGCCAGCTGGAACAGCCCCACATCCAGATCGAGCACCTGACGAACCGATCCCATCTCCTGGCGGCGGGACTGCAGGATCAACCACACCGGCTCGCCCTGCCATTCGCCGATGTTCAACGCCGATTGTCCGACAAGGTCGAACTGTTCCGCCTGCCCACAGGGGAGTTCGCCACCAGGCAACCATAATTTTTGTTCCTGGCTGACGATCCACCAGCCGCGATCTGATTTTTCAATAATACGATCCATATCTATTGCACTACCTTCGCTTCACTGACATGTTGTTAGCTATGTGGTTACATTTTGGATAAGCAGATTCAATTCTCAACCTCGTGGGGTCGAACATGTTAAACCAGCTGGAAAGCCTGACAGAACGCGTTGGAGGATGTAACAAACTGGTGGATCGCTGGCTGCATGTCCGCAAGCATCTACTCGTTGCTTATTAC
>JAFACP010000427.1 GCA_023425455.1 Pseudomonadota bacterium
GAGCTCCAGCCCGTCCCCTTCGCGTGCGATAAACTCCCATGAGGCGCGCTCCGATAACGTTTTTGATTTCTGATAAGGGGCGACATCGGGCGTGAGTTCGCTCCAGTCCGTCTCATCAAAGGGACGACGGTATGACGGAGGGTGACCCACGCCCACGGCACCGAATGCGGAAGTGAGCACCACACGTCTGACCCCGGCATCGCGGGCGGCGCGCAGCACGCGAAGGTTCCCTTCAACGGCGGGAACAATCCACTCCTCTTCACGGGTTTGCGCGCCGGATGGCGTCGGCGAGGCACTGTGAATCACATAATCACAGCCGCGACAGGCCTTAACCCATCCATCCCCGGCGGTGAGATCCGCTTCGACCACGGTCAGCCGGTTGCCGGCTTCGACGCCACCGGTGCTCAGATGCGCACGGATCTCCGCTTCCCGGCTTCGCGAACGAACCGTGGTGCGAACACGGTATCCCTGAGCCAGCAGGGCAAGGATACAGTGCTGGGCTATAAAGCCCGTTCCACCGGTCACAAGGACGTACTGCTGAGGTTTGTGCATAAGATGTTCCTGATGTTCTGTCTGGAGAGCGATATACTAGAACGCTTATTGCGGACGATGAATGCGTGAAAGTACGTAAAAATTGCGTGAGAGTACGGAAATGAGTGTCGATCTTTTCTCCGATATCCTGAAACTTGCCCGAACGAACGCCCTTGTCACCGGTGGCTTCACTGCCGGGGGGCATGGGCGCTGCGCTTTCCGGTACCGAAGGTCGTAAAGTTTTTTGCGGTGTGAAAGGGCAGTGCCATGTGTTAATTGACGGCGAGCCGGAACCGCTGCTGTTTCAGGCTGGCGATGTGGGGTTACTTTCTGCCCGTCGGGCGTTCACCCTTGCAAGCGACCCGGGCGTGACGCCAGTGGATGCGATGACGCTGTTCACCGAACGCTGTGGCAGAAAAGAGGCGGTCCTCGGCGATGGCGAGGACTTTGCTTATCTGGGCGGTCACGTGCTTTTTGATCCGCTGTGCGGGCAGCTGCTGCTGGATATTCTACCGCCGTGGTTTCATGTCAAAGCCTCCTCTGCGCAGGCGGGTACTCTTCGCTGGCTGCTGGCTCAACTCGTTGAGGAGCAATCGCATCACGAGCCGGGGGCGGAGCTGGCCGCCGCGCAGCTGGCGCAACTGCTGTTTATCCAGATCCTGCGCAGCTATGTGAAAAGTGGCGTAGCGACTGAAGCCGGGTGGTTAAAGGTATTGCAGGCGCCGCGTATTGCACCGGCGCTGGCTATGCTGCACGGTGACCCGGCGCGAAACTGGCGTCTGGAAGAGCTGGCGCGCGGCTGTGCCATGTCGCGCACCACCTTTGCGCTACGCTTTCGCGAGGCGGCGGGGATCGCCCCGATGGCCTACCTGCAGGCATGGCGAATGCATCTGGCCCGGGGTGCGCTGCGTACGGAACGCACGGCGGTGGCGGCGGTGGCAGAATCGCTGGGGTTTTCCTCGACCAGCGCCTTCAGCAACGCCTTCCGGCGGATCACCGGTTACTCACCGACGCAGTACCAGAACCTGACCTGACGGCCCGACCGGTGCCGGGCCTGCCGGACTTAACGCAGCGCGTTTGCGATGGGGCTGAACATTGACGATGCTTCCAGCGGCTGAGCGCATCTGCTGATGCGTCAGCTGAAAAGAGAGGTGCCTGGACAGCATAAAAGCCCGGCGGCGTGTTGCCGGTGCGGGCCTCTGTTACTGTCTGGTCACTTCTGCCGGGTAAGCGCCGTCGCTTCCCGGCAAAACACTCAGCGCTGTGAACAGCCTGCGCACTGTGAGTTGTGGATCTGCCCGAAGAAGTCATTACCTTTGTCATCCACCAGGATAAACGCCGGGAAGTTTTCCACTTCGATTTTCCAGATCGCCTCCATACCGAGCTCCGGATAGGCCACGCACTCCAGGCTCTTGATGCTGTTTTGCGCCAGCACCGCCGCCGGGCCGCCGATACTGCCAAGGTAAAAACCGCCATGCTTATGGCAGGCGTCCGTCACCTGCTGGCTGCGGTTGCCTTTCGCCAGCATGATCATGCTCGCCCCGTGCGATTGCAGCAGGTCGACGTAGGAGTCCATACGGCCCGCGGTGGTGGGGCCCAGGGAGCCTGAGGCGTAACCTTCCGGCGTTTTGGCCGGGCCGGCGTAGTAAATTGGGTGATCTTTCACGTATTGCGGCAGCGGTTCGCCGCTGTCGATAAGCGCTTTCAGTTTCGCGTGGGCGATATCGCGCGCTACGATAATGGTGCCGTTCAGCGAAAGACGGGTCGACACCGGGTGCGCGGAGAGCTGTGCCAGGATCTCGTTCATCGGCTTGTCGAGATCGATGCTTACCACCTTACCTTCACCCTGCTGACGCAGAGACTGCGGAATGTACTGACCCGGATTGTGTTCCAGCTTCTCAATCCAGATCCCATCGCGGTTGATTTTCGCCCTGATGTTACGGTCAGCGGAGCACGAGACGCCCATTCCCACCGGGCAGGAGGCGCCGTGGCGCGGCAGACGAATAACGCGGATATCGTGGGCGAAGTATTTGCCGCCGAACTGCGCGCCGAGCCCCAGATTCTGCGCCTCCAGCAGCAGCTCCTGTTCGAGCTGAACGTCGCGGAACGCCTGGCCGTGCTCGTTGCCCTCGGTTGGCAGGCCGTCGTAATAGCGGGCAGAGGCCAGCTTGACGGTTTTCAGCGTGGCTTCCGCCGAGGTTCCGCCGATCACGAATGCGATGTGGTAAGGCGGGCAGGCCGCTGTCCCCAGGGTACGCATTTTTTCCACCAGGTAGTTTTTCAGCTTCGCCGGGGTGATCAGCGCTTTGGTCTCCTGGTAAAGGTAGGTTTTGTTGGCGGAACCGCCGCCTTTGGCCATGCAGAGGAATTTGTATTCGTCGCCGTCGACGCTGTAGAGGTCAATCTGCGCCGGCAGGTTGGTGCCGGTGTTGACCTCTTTATACATATCCAGCGCCGCGTTTTGCGAATAGCGCAGGTTATCTTCGGT
>JAFACP010000006.1 GCA_023425455.1 Pseudomonadota bacterium
CGGGAGAAATGTTCGTGGCAGCAATAGCAGAACTTGATTTTGGTTAAGTATCGCGCGGATAAATTGTGAGCTAATGCAGCTCTTGAGAAAGAATATCAGGAACTTAATACATGGATGACAACAAAAATAGCCCCCCTAATCGGTCTTATCATCGTCCCATCTGGGATGACGATGGCACGTTTCATTATAAAGTTTTTTCTCAGCCAAAAGACAAAAACCACATCTCGGTTTGTCTCAAGCCCCCTACAAAAGTGATCCCGGTGATTTTTATTCCTGGGGTGATGGGGTCAAACTTAAAGAGTGGAGATAAAAAAGTCTGGCAGTTCAGCTTGTCATCGCTTAAAAAATGGCCACTTGCTGGCCCCCAAAAAAGAAAGCAACTGCTTGATCCGACGACCACCGTCGTCGATGACTCTGGGGAAATTTTAAACGACGGTGCGGATGGGAAAAAATTCCCGTCCCGTCACGCCCGCGGATGGGGAAGTGCGTTTTACATGAGCTACGGTGAGGCGCTTGACCGGCTGCAATACCTGCTCAGCGACGACGAGATCCTGATGGATAATTACTTTCGGGAGACACAGTTGCAAACGGCACGTCAGCGTTTTATCGGCGTCAGAATCGGTAACGAGCCTCAGGAGCAGGTGCTGAGCGAAGAAGAAGTGGCTCACGGGCACAAGTTCTTATTCCCGCTGCACGTTTTTGGTTACAACTGGCTGCAATCGAATGCGGACTCTGCGGCGTTGCTGGGCGAATATATCCGTAAGGTGCTGAGTGCGTATCACGGACGCCTGGCAGTCAACAAGGTCATCCTGATCACCCATTCGATGGGCGGACTGGTCGCCCGCCATTACTCGGAAAATATGGGCGGACAAGACTCAATCCTGGGTATCGTACACGGCGTCATGCCGGATCTCGGCTCACCGGCAGCTTATCGCCGCATGAAGATCGGTGAGCGTGGCATCACTGGAATGATTATCGGGGACAATGCTGAAAAGCTGATGCCGGTGCTGGCACAGTCTCCCGGTCCGTTACAGCTTCTGCCGGGTATGGCTTATGGTCCGGGATGGCTGAAAATCAACAGTAAAGAGACTCAACTTTCCCTCCCGGTGGCCGATCCGTATGAGGAAATTTATCTCAACAAAACAGCGTGGTGGCGGCTATGTGAGCAGGATTTGCTGCTGGATGATACCAGGGTCGAATGGAATAAATATGAGAAAACAATAAGTAATATCGTTAAAAAATTTATTGAGAAGTTAAACGGCAAATACCACCCCCAGACCTGGCTGTTTTACGGAGCCAGCAAAAGCAACCCGTCTGATGGGTTCCTGGCATGGGAAGAGCGGATCCCCCTGGGCGTTAAGGAAGCACAGAGGTGCAGGGAAAATGCAGCTAACCCTTTTGAACTGTCTCCGTTAAGAACTCATCAACTAATTTCATCCGCAAGCCCTGGTGATGGGACCGTGCCGACCACCTCCGTCCGCACCTCCTCTTCCCGTATACAGGGTGTACTGGCGACAGATGTCGATCATGAAGGCGCTTATGCTGTCGATCCTGTCGATCGCTCCCGCTCGGTATACAGCGATCTCTCCGACGCACTGGTGTTTACGGTTCGCTCGGTGGTGAAAATTGTGCAGCAGGCTCCCGCCCCATGAAAAAAGACACATCCCCCCTGATTGTCACGCTGACGCTGATGCTGCTGGCGGCAGGATATTACATCCATAACTATGTGACATTCGTGCATGCGCCCCCGGCGTTAACGGACAAGGAAAAACGTATGGTTAATACTCTTTTTGCCACCACCAAATCCCAGTGCGTGGGGCGCTATGTGTTTGAGGTTCCGGCCTCATTCGAAAACACCCTGACTGACCGGGCACAGATTAATGAGATCCGCATCAGCAGCAAGCGGCTCTATCGTCCGGCGTTTGCGCAGCGTATCCGGTTGCGGGAACAGAAACTGAAAAACAGCGCTACCGTGGACCCTGTTGATCAGCCATTTCTTAAGCAGATATACAAGCTGAGTGATAATGCGGTCATTTTTGACCGTAATGAAAATGAGAGTGTGGCGGGATTTGGGCGCATTCTGGAAGGTCATCTCTACGTTGACGGAGTAGCGTTTATCCTCATGCAGGGGATTACCGATTATTCTGATCCGCGCTTCGCTAAAGAGCGAGCGTTTTATCTGCGTAAGGAAGCGGGAAGACCTGACTGGATGGCGAATGATAAACCCCAGAAACTGGCGGAATTACAGGACCTCATGTCCCGACTGAGCGGACGGCATAATGAGGATATTCCTTCCGTGCCCGGCACCTGTATTCCGCAAGGGTTTATCCGCGACGGAAACGGCAAGCCTAAGGAAGATATTACCTTTGTTTACCCCTATAGTTCGGTGTTTTCTTTTTCAGTCTGGAGCAATAACGCCCTTAAGGAAAGCACAACCATGCTGGAACGCAGCGGGGAAATTCAGTCTTATATCAACAGCATAGACGGAAGTACGCTGCGAAAAGGAGAAGCACGCATTGCCGGTTTTAATGCCAGTGAATGGCTAATCACTGCCCCGCCAGACAAATCATCCGATAATTCGCCAAAACAACTAATGTTTACCGCCGTAGCCAATGAAATCAACGCTGATTTTGCACACCCCAGCCTTGATCTGACATTAAGCAATGAAATCTTACCTGAAGGAAGTGATGTCTCATCCCCACCGGCCTACAGCGATGCTGAACTGGTGGAAATCTGGGATCGCATCATTCGTTCTTTCCGCGTCAGGGAAAATGCTTTCTGAACAGATTGCCCCTGAGTAGTGGCAAAAAAAGTGCGCCCACTCAGGCGCACTAAAACGAACAAATCAGCACTGTGGGGAGACGGTTACCCCTTGCCTTTTACACTGCTGATAAAGGTGGAACGGGCAGTGGTTGAACCTAAACGCTCGGCTTCATCAAGCAGTTTCAGCGCTTTATCGACATCGCCGCTTTTCACCGCCTGCTTAATGGCGTTGTTAAAGTACGTTTCTGTGTCGTTCAGCATTGGGTCAGCCTTCTTCGCCGGAGCGGCAGCAACCGGGGCAGCAGCGGCAGTCGCTGCTGGGGCGGCATAAACCGGCGCGGCAGTATTGCCGACGGTCACCGGGCCTGGGCCAGAAGAGCCAAACAGCGGGCCGACCAGCACGCTGGAAGCGCTGTTGGTGGACACTTTCAGCTTGATCAGGCCGTCGGTAGTATGGCGAGCATGCGGATCCGGGATATCCGGGACAGCGTTACCGGTGCCTTTTGCGTAGGCTTTCGCCGGATCAACCAGCTTCGTTGTCTGTTGCAGATCTTTTTCAGTCGTGAACACCAGGACATAAATCTTCTGCTGACCCAGGGCTGGCGTCAGGCGCATAACGCCTTCCAGCCGATCGGCACTCATGACGCCAGGCTCCTGATAGCTGAAATAGTCGCTTGGGAAGAATGCGGATGGCGTCATGCTCTGATCGAGGATCAGCACGTTAGGCGCGAAGACGCTGGTCTGTTTATTGACTTCACTGGTTAACGTCAGGGTCAGCTCGCCGATATTCGCCGGCACGCTGAAAGCCGCAACCGGACCGCTGATACCCGGCACGTTCAGCGACTGACCGCCAGCGGCAAGCTGCGTGGTTTGCGTTTTCGACTGATCAACTGGCGTCCACACCAGTTGCTGAAGAGCCGCAGCCGGAATAGCTGGCGCAGCACTGGTATTTTGAGGAACAAAATTCACATCTGCATAGGTGAGCGCAGGCGCACAGGCCAACAGCCCCGCAGAGAGGCACAGCGCGACGAGACTTTTCTTCATTTTCATTGTTATTACCTCTGATAGCGTGAGCACTGCGGTGGCCAGGCAATAGCGCGCAGCACCCTAAGGAGAGAGGGGCTTACGCCCCTCTTTTCAGGTCATTACGTCAGGCTCGACGAATTACCACCAGATTTCCATCTGGGCGCCGAAGGTCCACTCATCGTTGTCGCCACGGCTGAAGGTTTTCGCGGAGGTGTCGCTATACGCTACGCCAG
Organism: Pseudomonadota bacterium; assembly: GCA_023425455.1. Classification (GTDB taxonomy): domain Bacteria; phylum Pseudomonadota; class Gammaproteobacteria; order Enterobacterales; family Enterobacteriaceae; genus Enterobacter. The sequence continues at coordinate 4,023 of JAFACP010000006.1, forward strand.
AGGTGTAACCTGCACCTGAGTCGTTGTTTGCATAGCCCCATTTCTCATCCCACTTCGCGTAGGTTGCGAAGACACGGATAGCCGGACGGGACCAGATGCTGTCGCCTGCCTGCCATTGCTGTGCCAGGGTGATTTTGTACTGGCTGTTTTTGTCGTCAGTTTTCTGAGACTTAACGTTGTCGTAGCCCACTTCCAGCAAGGTGCTCATGATCGGCGTCCATTTGAACATTGGACGAACACCCACGGTCCACCACTCGGTACCGTTGTTGTTGTCACGATCGATGTTCTGGTACATACCGACGTACATCAGGTCCCAACGGTCTGCCAGGGTGATTGCACCGTGGTCCAGCACGCGCCACATAGAGCCGTCGTTATCGATGCTGCCGCCCTGTGGAATACCTTTACCGTTAGAGGTCATGGAATCCGTACCGTATTGCAGTACGAACTTGTTGAATCCTTTCATCATGCTCTGGGTGTGTTCAGCGGTGAACAGCCAGCCATCTTTAGAGGCGCCAGGTTGCAGATAGTAGTCGTCAGGAATGTTGGTATGACCGTAGTCAACGCCCAGCTCCAGCGTACCGCCCGGGTTGGTTTCCAGACCGGCTAAACGGACGTCGAAGACATCGTTTGGTACCACGTTGTCATAAATACGGTCGCCGTTCGCATCACGATCGGCGAAGGTTGCAGAACCGCCGGACTCAGAAGAACGGGTCGCTGCCAGAGAGAGTTTACCAAAGCCCAGATCGATGTTTTCAATACCGGCACCAGGACCAGAGATATCCCAGTAGTAGAAGTCGATCATATGGACGTCATGACGCTGATAGAAGCGCTTACCGGCCCAGATGGTAGAGCCTGGCAGCCATTCAATCAGGTTTTTACCCTGCACGTTAGCTTCACGGAAGGCCGGGCTGGTGGATTCCCAGTCATTCTGTTGAGAAACGGAGTACGCTACGTTGGTGTCGAAATAGAAGCTCTTGTCGCCTTCTTTCCACACTTCCTGGCCCAGTTTCAGTTCGGCGTAGGTTTCACATTCGTTACCGAGACGGTATTTACTTTGTGCGCCTGTTGCCTGGAAACATTGTTGTTCACCGCCACTTCCGGTCCAGCCAATGCCGGAACGAGCATAACCTTTAAAGTCTACGGCGCCCGCCTGGGCAGACAGGATGCCTGCCGCAATGGCGACAGCCAGAGGGACTTTGCGCAGAGTAATCATTATTCTATCTCCTGAGATCATTGCTTTTCTTTGTAATTGGAATGCTTAAACGCCTGGCTCTTTGTGCAACCGACGACATGCAGTGCCATCCTCACGGAACAGATGGCAACGCTCTGGCGGCAAACCGATAGCGAATGTGGCACCCTCTTCTACCAACACCACGTCATTCTGGCGGTAGACCAGGTTCTGACGGATGGCGGGGATCTGGATATGAATCTGTGTTTCGTGACCAAGCTGTTCGACGACCTGAACTTCACCTTCCAGCGTCACATCCGCAATGTGGCTTGGCAGTAGATGCTCAGGACGGATACCGAGGGACATATTGGCCCCCACCTGTACGTTGGCGCTGTCGACCGGCAGCCAGACTTGCTGACGGTTTGGCAGCTCCACCTGTACCTGTTCGATTGCCGTCGCGGTCACTTTTACGGGCAGGAAGTTCATCTTTGGCGAGCCAATAAAGCCCGCAACAAAGCGGTCTGCCGGGTAGTGATACAGCTCCAGCGGTTTGCCCACCTGCGCCACGCGACCGGCATCCAGCACCACGATTTTGTCGGCCAGCGTCATCGCTTCGACCTGATCGTGGGTGACGTAAATCATCGTGCGTCCAAGGCGTTTGTGCAGACGGGAGATTTCGATACGCATCTGGACGCGCAGGGCGGCATCCAGGTTAGAGAGAGGTTCATCAAGCAGGAACACGCGCGGTTCAGCCACCAGCGTACGGCCTATTGCCACACGCTGACGCTGGCCGCCGGAGAGCGCTTTAGGCTTACGCTCCAGCAAATGCGCCAGCTGTAATACCTCGGCGACCTGAGTCACTCGCTGGTTAATAACCTCTTTTTTCGCACCAGCCAGCTTCAGGCCAAATGACATGTTTTCCGCGACGGAGAGGTGGGGATAAAGCGCATACGACTGGAACACCATGCCGACGCCACGCTCGGCCGGCGGGATGTCATTCATACGTGTCTCACCAATCAGCAGGTCGCCGCTGGTGATCGTTTCAAGACCGGCAATCATACGCAGCAGTGTCGATTTACCACAGCCTGACGGACCGACGAACACCACAAACTCACCGTCAGTGATGTCCAGATTGATGTCTTTTGACACCACAACGTCGCCCCAGGCTTTCGTTACATTACGCAGCTGTACGCTCGCCATGCCCTTCTCCCTTCGTTACAACCTGTCACCGACAGAAACATTCAAGATAGAGGCACTATGGGGTATCCATAACTTTCGTGAATCCTCCACCCCCCGGCTTTTTTGTGGGGGAGGAGGCGGGAGGATGAGAGGGCTGGCTCTGCGACCGCCGCCGGCGGGCTGAGGCGAAAACCGTGAACCGGCCTGCAAAATTCAGTGGGTTTTTATGTGCGCCAGCACTCATAACTTAAATTTATGCAACACAGATCACACAAAGCAACGGTGGGGCGTAGGGGCAAGGAGGATGGAAA
>JAFACP010000016.1 GCA_023425455.1 Pseudomonadota bacterium
GCTGGAAGCCAATACTCAGCAGATTATGGATTATTACGATTCCACGCTCGGCAACGCCATCGATCACGATAACTACCTTGAGTTTCAGCAGGCGCTGTCCGATCTTGGCGAAGCGCTGGAAGAGCGATTCACGCTGGAAGACAAGCTGATCGGCTTCGCGCTGGATAACGATCTGAAGGCCAGCAACGACGATAACATCGCGCGCCCTGCTTGAGTTCTTAATCGTTAACGCGTAATTTACAACCATACGCCCCTCGCTGGAGGGGATTTTTCTTGTCGGAGTGCCCAGAGCGAAAGCCGGGCTGAGACCGTTAATTCGGGATCCGCGGAACCTGATCAGGTTAATACCTGCGAAGGGAACAAGAGTCATACCGCTGTTGTATCGCCCTGCGGGCGATCCTTCCTCTTGCTTCATCCGTCGTCTGACAAGCCATGTCCTTCACTTTTGGAATGAGCTATGTCTGCAATCAAACTGACCCGCCGCGAACAGCGCGCACAAGCACAACATTTTATCGACACGCTGGAAGGGACCGCCTTCCCGAATTCAAAACGTATTTACATTACCGGCTCGCAACCGGATATCCGCGTTCCCATGCGTGAAATCCAGCTGAGCCCAACCCTCATCGGCGGGACAAAAGAGGCGCCGCAGTTCGAAGACAACGAAGCCGTGCCGGTCTATGACACCTCTGGCCCGTATGGCGACCCGGATATCGCAATCAATGTTCAGCATGGACTGGCCAAACTGCGCCAGCCGTGGATTGACGCCCGAAACGACAGCGAAGCACTTACCGTCAACAGCTCGGCCTACACCAAAGAACGGCTGGCCGACGACGGGCTGGACGCACTGCGCTTCAGCGGGCTGCTGACGCCAAAACGCGCCAAAGCAGGCAAACGCGTGACCCAGCTGCATTACGCCCGCCAGGGTATCGTTACCCCGGAGATGGAATTCATCGCCATTCGCGAAAATATGGGACGCGAGCGCATTCGTAGCGAAGTGCTGCGCCACCAGCACCCCGGCGAAGGTTTCGGCGCGCGCCTGCCGGAGAATATTACGCCGGAGTTTGTCCGTGACGAAGTGGCTGCGGGCCGGGCCATTATTCCTGCCAACATCAACCATCCGGAGTCGGAACCGATGATCATCGGCCGCAACTTCCTGGTGAAGGTGAACGCCAATATCGGTAATTCGGCGGTCACCTCCTCCATTGAAGAAGAGGTTGAAAAACTGGTCTGGTCGACGCGCTGGGGGGCGGACACGGTGATGGATCTTTCAACCGGCCGCTATATCCATGAAACCCGCGAATGGATCCTGCGCAACAGCCCGGTCCCTATCGGTACGGTTCCTGTTTATCAGGCGCTGGAGAAGGTTAACGGCATCGCGGAAAACCTTACCTGGGAAGCCTTCCGCGATACCCTGCTGGAGCAGGCGGAACAGGGCGTGGACTACTTCACCATTCACGCCGGCGTGCTGTTACGCTACGTGCCGATGACCGCCAAACGCCTGACCGGTATTGTCTCGCGCGGCGGCTCAATCATGGCGAAGTGGTGTCTCTCCCATCACCAGGAAAACTTCCTCTACGCACACTTCCGCGAGATTTGCGAAATCTGTGCCGCCTATGACGTTTCACTCTCTCTGGGCGATGGCCTGCGTCCTGGCTCCATTCAGGATGCCAACGACGAAGCGCAGTTTGCCGAACTGCATACGCTTGGCGAGTTAACCCAAATCGCCTGGGAGTATGATGTGCAGGTCATGATTGAAGGACCGGGGCATGTGCCGATGCAGATGATCCGCCGTAACATGACCGAAGAGCTGACGCACTGCCACGAAGCGCCATTCTATACACTGGGGCCGCTGACAACCGACATCGCACCGGGCTACGACCACTTTACCTCTGGCATCGGCGCCGCGATGATCGGCTGGTTCGGCTGCGCGATGCTCTGCTACGTCACGCCAAAAGAGCATCTCGGCCTGCCAAACAAGGAAGATGTTAAACAGGGGCTGATCACCTACAAAATCGCTGCTCACGCGGCCGATCTGGCGAAAGGCCACCCTGGCGCGCAGATCCGCGATAACGCCATGTCGAAAGCCCGCTTCGAATTCCGCTGGGAAGACCAGTTCAACCTGGCGCTCGATCCGTTCACCGCCCGTGCCTATCACGACGAAACGCTGCCGCAGGAGTCCGGCAAAGTGGCGCACTTCTGCTCCATGTGCGGCCCTAAATTCTGCTCAATGAAAATCACTCAGGAAGTGCGTGATTACGCGGCGGCGCAGGCCATCGAAGTTGGCATGGCGGATATGTCGGAAAACTTCCGCGCCAAAGGCGGCGACATCTACCTCAAAAAAGAGGAGGCGTAATGTACCAGCCCGACTTTCCTCCGGTCCCCTTCCGTTTAGGGTTGTATCCGGTGGTGGACAGCGTGGTATGGATTGAACGCCTGCTGGAGGCCGGCGTTCGCACCTTACAGCTACGTATCAAGGATAAACGTGATGAAGAGGTGGAGACCGACGTCGTCGCCGCCATCGCACTGGGGCATCGATATGGGGCGCGCCTGTTCATTAACGATTACTGGCGTCTGGCGATTAAACACAAGGCCTACGGCGTGCATCTTGGACAGGAGGATCTGGAGACCACCGATCTGAACGCCATTCGCGATGCCGGGCTGCGCCTCGGCGTCTCAACGCATGACGATATGGAGATCGACGTGGCGCTGGCGGCCCGTCCCTCCTATATCGCACTTGGCCACGTCTTCCCGACGCAAACCAAACAGATGCCCTCAGCGCCGCAGGGGCTGGCGCAGCTGGCAGCTCATGTTGCGCGACTGGCGGATTACCCGACGGTCGCCATTGGCGGCATTAGCCTTCAGCGTGCGCCCGCGGTGCTGGAGACCGGTACCGGCAGCATTGCCGTCGTCAGCGCCATCACCCAAGCGGCAGACTGGCGGGCCGCCACGGCGCAACTCTTACAACTGGCAGGAGCAGGCGATGAACGATCGTGATTTTATGCGCTACAGCCGCCAGATCCTGCTGGAGGATATCGCCCTCGACGGGCAGCAAAAACTGCTCGGCAGCCGGGTGCTGCTTATCGGGTTAGGCGGTCTGGGCGCACCTGCGGCGCTCTATCTGGCCGGAGCCGGTATCGGCACGCTGGTGCTGGCGGACGATGATGATGTGCATCTTAGCAACCTGCAGCGGCAGATCCTTTTTACCACCGATGACATTGACCAGCCCAAAGCGCAGACGACCCGGCAGCGGCTGCAGCAGCTCAATCCGGATATCGAGATTATTTCCCTGCAACAGCGGTTGCAGGGGGAGCGTCTGCAGCAGGAGGTCGCCCTGGCGGATGTGGTGCTGGACTGCACGGACAATATGGCAACGCGTCAGGCTATCAACGCCGCCTGCGTCAGCCAAAACACGCCGCTTATTACTGCCAGCGCGGTCGGGCTTGGCGGGCAGATGATGGTGCTGACGCCGCCGTGGGCGCAGGGCTGCTATCGCTGCCTGTGGCCGGACGATGCCGAGCCTGAGCGTAACTGCCGTACAGCCGGCATTCTCGGCCCGGTCGTCGGCATCATGGGCACGCTGCAGGCGCTGGAGGCCATTAAGCTACTCAGCGGCATCGACACTGAGCGCAACACCCTGCGGTTGTTTGACGCCCGCGCCGGCGGCTGGCGGCATCTGGCGCTTCACCGTGCCAGCAACTGTCCGGTGTGCGGAGGGCGTCATGCGTATTCTGTTTAACGACGAGCCGCTGCAATGCGACGACGGCCTGACCGTTGCCGCGCTTCTCGATACATTGCGACAGCTTAAGCCGGGAACGGCGCTGGCGCTCAATCAGCAGATCCTGCCGCGCGAGCAGTGGGAAGATCAGCAGGTCAGTGAAGGCGACCATATCCTGCTGTTTCAGGTTATCGCAGGGGGTTGAGATGTTACGTATTGCCGATAAAACCTTTGATTCGCATCTGTTCACCGGAACCGGGAAGTTTGCCTCTCCGCAGCTGATGGTTGACGCCATTGCTGAAAGCGGTAGCCAGCTGGTGACGCTGGCCATGAAACGCGTGGATCTGCGTCATCACAGCGATGCTATCCTGGCACCGTTACTGGCGGCTGGCGTCACGCTGCTGCCCAATACCTCCGGTGCCAAAACGGCCGAGGAGGCGATCTTTGCCGCCAGGCTGGCGCGCGAAGCGCTCGGCACCCACTGGCTGAAACTGGAGATTCATCCCGACGCCCGCTGGCTGCTGCCCGATCCCATTGAAACCCTGAAAGCGGCGGAAGCGCTGGTCCGACAGGGATTTACCGTTCTGCCGTACTGTGGCGCCGATCCTGTACTCTGCAAACGTCTGGAAGAGGTGGGTTGCGCCGCCGTCATGCCGCTGGGCGCGCCTATCGGTTCAAATCAGGGCCTTGAAACCCGTGCAATGCTGGAGATCATCATCGGGCAGGCCTGCGTACCGGTGGTGATTGACGCGGGCATTGGCGTACCGAGCCATGCGGCGCAGGCGCTGGAGATGGGAGCCGATGCGGTGCTGGTAAACACGGCGATTGCCGTGGCCGACGATCCGGTGATGATGGCGCGCGCCTTCCGCCTGGCGGTAGAGGCCGGGCGACTGGCGAGGCAATCAGGGCCCGGGGCCCAGAGCGTACAGGCGCATGCAACCAGCCCGCTGACCGGCTTTCTGGAGGCGCGATGATGGCCACCTTTACCGATCGCTGGCGCACGCTCGACTGGGACGATATTCGCCTGCGCATCAACAGCAAGACCTCAGCCGATGTCGCGCGCGCGCTGCAGGCGCGTCATCTCAGCCGTGACGACATGATGGCCCTGCTCTCTCCGGCAGCCAGCGACTACCTGGAGCCCATGGCCCGGCGCGCCCAGCGCCTGACCCGACAGCGCTTTGGCAATACCGTCAGCTTTTATGTGCCACTCTATCTCTCCAACCTGTGCGCCAATGATTGTACCTACTGCGGCTTTTCCATGAGTAACCGCATCAGGCGCAAAACCCTTGATGAACAGGAAATTGCCCGCGAATGCGCCGCCATTCGCGAGATGGGGTTTGAGCACCTGCTGCTGGTGACCGGCGAGCATCAGAGTAAGGTCGGGATGGACTATTTTCGCCAGCATTTACCGGCCATCCGTCGGGAGTTTTCCTCCCTGCAGATGGAAGTGCAGCCGTTATCGCAGCAGGAGTACGCCGAGCTGAAGCGCCTCGGGCTTGACGGTGTGATGGTCTACCAGGAGACCTATCACGAGGCCATGTACGCGCAGCATCACCTGAAAGGAAAAAAGCAGGATTTCTTCTTCCGGCTTGAAACACCTGACAGGCTTGGGCGCGCCGGGATCGACAAAATCGGCCTCGGGGCATTGATTGGTCTCTCTGACAGCTGGCGGGTGGATTGCTATATGGTGGCTGAGCACCTGCTGTGGCTCCAGCAGCACTACTGGCAGAGCCGCTACTCCATCTCTTTCCCGCGCTTACGTCCCTGCGCGGGCGGGATAGCGCCGGCATCACTGATGGACGAGCGGCAGCTGGTTCAGACGATTTGCGCGTTCCGGCTGCTGGCGCCGGAAGTGGAATTATCGCTCTCAACACGCGAGTCGCCGGCGTTCCGCGACCGGGTGATCCCGCTGGCGATTAATAACGTCAGCGCGTTTTCCAAAACCCAGCCCGGCGGCTACGCCGACGATAACCCGGAACTTGAGCAGTTTGCCCCGCATGACGGTCGACGCCCGGAGGCCGTCGCGCAAGCGCTGACCGCGCAGGGTCTGCAGCCCGTCTGGAAGGACTGGGACAGCTGGCTGGGACGCGCCTCGCAAATACCCTGAAAGCACCTGCAACCCTGAAGAAAAATGACGAGGCGGCCTGGAGAAGCGGTAACAGACACTCGCCAGTCGATCGTCATTTTTCTACTCTTGCTATGCCGGAAACGGATGCCGGCCAGGGCGAACGGCTTCTTCCTCGCGTCGCCCTGCCTTCACATCCCGTCAAAAATAATACGTCGTTTCTTACCCATTCTTAAGGCAAATCATCTTGCTGGCGAAACATCGCGATATAATTAGCGGCCAATCTCCAGACAGCGGCTAAGCTGAAAGGATATTGACTGATTTCACGCGCTATACATCCGGATTGATCTACAGCTCATGGCACTTCACAGCAGAAAACTCTCTTTCACCCGGCCGATAATGGTCAGCTTTGCAGGGATCTTGTTCAGCTTCGTTCTGATTGCAGTCTTTATCACCCTGACGCAGCGAAAAGAATTGCTGGATGATTATCATAAGATTAACGGTAATTTCACCCACAACCTCGCGGTGAACTACACCGAATCTATCCTGCGTGAGAATGACTATATTCTTGGCCGCGCCGCCACTTTCTTCGCGCGAAACAACAGGCTGGAAGCGACGGTGGATATCGATCCGGCGGCAGGATTGCAGACGTTAATGCACCTGCAAAACCTGATGCCGACTGTGTCAGCCATTTCACTGGCAGACACCCAGGGGCACTATCTGCGGGCGCCTGAAGTACTGCCCACGGCGCAGAGTAAGACCTTTGATGCCCGAACCCGTCCATGGTTTGTAGGCCAGGCGGAAGCCAGTAACTTCAGCCGTTATACCCACCCCTATGTGGATTACTTCACCGGCCGTCCGACCGTTACCCTTTTCAAACCGGTCATTTCACCGGAAGGCAGGCTGAAAGGAACGCTCGCCTTTCACCTCGATCTGACATCGATGGGTTATACACTGCGTCAGATGGTGGCCCCTGTGCAGGGCGAATTCTTCGTGGTGGAACGCGATGGCACCGTGCTACTGCATCCCGATACCGGTGCGCTGTTCAAACCGTATGTGAGCGAAGCGCTGATGGACAAAATGACCAGCGGCGAGGGCCATTTTTACGATAAAGAGAGTCAACGCTGGTATTACTATTACGCCTTCACCAATCCGGAGTGGTTTGTTATCTACCGGGTATCAGGCACGGCGCTTGCGGATATTACCCGCCACGAAACCACGCTCGTCGGCTGGGGATTCGCGCTGGCCGCCATCCTGATCGTACTGTTTGGGCTGTACCTGCGGCATGCCTCACGTACGGTACTGATGAACATTATCAACGCCATCAAAACCGGCGATGTCGACCAGGCTCCACGCCTTGAAGCGATGCTCAGCCATACCATCCAGTCGAATAAAGAGCGGGAAATGGCCTATGTACGCCAGGCGACTCACGATGCGTTGACGGGTTGCAAGAACCGGCGGGCCTTCGACAGCGATATCGCCGGGCTGATGGAGAACCATCAGAACTTCGCAATGGCGCTGGTTGATATTGATAACTTCAAGTCAATCAACGACACCTGGGGCCATCTGAGCGGCGACATCGTCCTGCGCAACGTTGCGCGTGAAGGGCTGCAGGTGATGCAGCCGCACAATATCTCTGTGTATCGCTACGGCGGAGAGGAGTTCGCCGTGATCTTCGAAGGCGAACAGAGCCGCAC
>JAFACP010000025.1 GCA_023425455.1 Pseudomonadota bacterium
TGATTGCAGGCGGAACAGGCTTCTCCTACGTACGTTCGATTCTGCTGACCGCGCTGGCGCGTAACCCGGAGCGCGATATCACCATCTACTGGGGCGGGCGCGAAGAGAAACATCTTTACGATCTCTCCGAGCTGGAAGCGCTGAGCGTGACTCACCCGAACCTGCGTGTCGAGCCGGTGGTTGAGCAGCCGGAAGAGGGCTGGCGCGGGCGTAGCGGTACGGTTCTGACGGCGGTACTGCAGGATTACGGCACGCTCTCTGAGCACGATATCTATATCGCCGGCCGTTTTGAGATGGCGAAAATTGCCCGGGATCTGTTCTGCAACGAGCGTGGTGCGCGCGAAGATCGTCTGTTTGGCGATGCATTTGCGTTTATCTGAATAAAAAAACCCGCCCCTGACAGGCGGGAAGAACGGCAACTAAACCTTTCTCCGTCATCATTCACGCTGCCTCTTTGTTGGCGGCCGCCGCGATGCAGCGCGAATGATTTAGGGAATTTACACCCTCTCAAAGACCGTCGCGATCCCCTGACCCAGCCCGATACACATCGTCGCCAGACCAAACTGGGCATCTTTGCGTTCCATCAGGTTAATCAGGGTAGTGCTGATACGTGCGCCGGAACAGCCCAGCGGGTGACCGAGCGCGATCGCCCCGCCGTTGAGATTAATTTTCTCGTCGATCTGATCCATCAGCCCCAGATCGTTGATGCACGGGAGGATCTGCGCGGCAAAGGCTTCATTCATTTCGAACAGATCGATATCGTGGGTGGAGAGCCCGGCTTTTTTCAGTGCCAGCTTCGACGCCGGAACCGGGCCGTAACCCATGATGGAGGGATCGCAACCGACCACCGCCATTGACCGTACCCGCGCACGCGGCGTCAGACCCAGCTCACGTGCGCGCGTTTCACTCATCACCAGCATCGCCGCGGCGCCGTCAGACAGGGCCGATGAGGTGCCTGCAGTCACGGTGCCGGTCACCGGGTCGAAGGCCGGACGCAGGGTCGAAAGGGCCTCAACGGTCGTCTCCGGGCGGATCACTTCATCGTAGTTGAACTGTTTCAGTACCCCATCTGCGTCGTGGCCGCCGGTGGGGATAATCTCGTTTTTGAACGCGCCGGATTGCGTGGCGGCCCAGGCGCGGGCATGAGAACGCGCGGCGAAAGTATCCTGCATTTCACGGCTGATGCCGTGCAGACGCGAGAGCATTTCAGCGGTCAGCCCCATCATGCCAGCGGCTTTTGCGACGTTACGGCTCATCCCCGGATGGAAATCCACACCGTGGCTCATGGGCACATGGCCCATATGCTCCACCCCCCCGACCAGACAAGCCTGCGCGTCACCGGTCATGATCATCCGCGCGGCATCGTGCAGCGCCTGCATTGATGAACCGCACAGGCGGTTGACGGTGACGGCCGGTACGGAATGCGGGATTTCCGCCAGCAGCGCGGCATTACGGGCGATATTGAAGCCCTGCTCCAGGGTCTGCTGTACGCAGCCCCAGTAGATATCGTCGAGCGCCGTTGGATCAAGCGCCGGATTGCGCGCCAGCAGGCTACGCATCAGGTGCGCGGAGAGATCTTCCGCGCGCACGTTACGGAATGCGCCGCCTTTTGAACGGCCCATCGGGGTGCGAATTGCATCGACAATGACAACCTGTTCCATTGTGACTCCTTAAGCCGTTTTCAGCTCGCCAACCGGACGGGCAGGCTCAACGTGTGGATAGTACGGTTCGTTGTGGCGCGCTTTGTTACGCAGGCCTTCCGGCACCGCATAGAGCGGACCGAGGTGCTGGTACTGCTGGGCCATATCGAGATAACGTGCGCTGCCGAGCGTATCCAGCCAGCGGAAGGCGCCGCCGTGGAACGGAGGGAAGCCCAGGCCGTATACCAGCGCCATATCGGCTTCCGCCGGGCTGGCGATAATGCCTTCCTCCAGACAACGTACCACTTCGTTGACCATCGGGATCATCATGCGGGCGATGATTTCATCATCAGTGAAGTCGCGTTTTTCCTCGCTGACGTCAGCCAGCAGGCTATCCGCTGTCGGATCGTCCTCTTTTTTCGGTTTGCCTTTGCTGTCCTCTTTATAACGCCAGAAGCCGAGGCCATTTTTCTGGCCATAACGGCCAGCGTCAAACAGCGCGTCAATGGCATCACAGTACTCTTTCTGCATACGCTGCGGGAAACCTGCTGCCATCACCGCCTGGGCGTGGTGCGCGGTGTCAATCCCGACAACGTCCAGCAGATACGCCGGGCCCATCGGCCAGCCGAACTGTTTCTCCATCACTTTATCCACGTAGCGGAAGTCTGCGCCGTCACGCAGCAGCTGGCTGAAGCCAGCAAAGTACGGGAACAACACGCGGTTGACGAAGAAGCCCGGACAGTCATTGACCACGACGGGCGTTTTGCCCATTTTGCTGGCCCATGCCACCACTTTGGCAATGGTCTGGTCAGAGGTTTTTTCGCCGCGGATCACTTCAACCAGCGGCATCCGGTGTACCGGGTTAAAGAAGTGCATGCCGCAGAAGTTTTCCGGGCGCCTGAGCACGCTTGCCAGCTCGCTAATCGGAATGGTGGAGGTATTTGATGCCAGTACGGTGTCCGGGCGCACCTTCTCTTCCGTTTCCGCCAGCACCGCTTTTTTGACTTTCGGGTTTTCAACCACCGCCTCAACAACCACGTCTACGCGATCAAAACCGCTGTATTCGAGCGTTGGCTGAATAGTGGAAATAACGCCTGAGAGCTTCAGGCCGCCGATCTTGCCGCGCTCCAGCTGTTTATTGAGCAGCTTGGCCGCTTCCGTCATTCCCAGCGTCAGCGATTTTTCGCTGATGTCTTTCATGACTACCGGCACCCCTTTCCAGGCCGACTGGTAAGCGATACCGCCGCCCATAATGCCTGCGCCCAGCACCGCTGCGTGTTTTGGCGTATCGACATTTTTGGTCAGCTGTCGGGCTTTTCCTTTCACAAACTGGTCGTTGAGGAAGATGCCAACCAGCGCACGTGCTTCACTGGTATGGGCCAGCGGAACAAAGCTCTGGTTTTCTAATTTCAGTGCTTCTTCACGGCCACAGCGGGCCGCGGCTTCAATGGTTTTCACCGCAGTGACAGGAGCCGGATAGTGTTTACCCGCCGTTTGCATCACCATCCCTTTGGCGATGGTGAAACTCATGGTGGCTTCAATTTTGCTGAGTTTTAAGGGTTCCAGCTTCGGCTGACGTTTGGCTCTCCAGTCGAGATCGCCGTTAATCGCCTGGCGCAGAATAGCCACCGAACCTTCAACCAGCTTCTCTGGCTTCACCACGCCATCCACCAGGCCGATTTTAAGCGCCTGGTCGGCACCGACATCTTTACCTGCAGCGATAATTTCCAGGGCGCTATCGGCACCGAGCATACGCGGCATACGTACGGAGCCGCCAAAGCCCGGCATAATGCCCAGCTTCGTTTCCGGCAGACCGATGCGCAGATCCGGCGTGGCCAGACGGTAGTCGGTTGCCAGTACGCACTCGCAGCCGCCGCCCAGCGCGTAGCCGTTGACGGCGGAGATGGTCGGAACCGGCAGGTCTTCCAGTCGGTTAAAGACGCTGTTGGCGAAGTGCAGCCACTGGCTGAGTTGTTCTTCCGGGACCTGGAACAGCGAGAGGAACTCGGTAATATCAGCGCCGACAATAAACGCGGCTTTGCTCGAGCGCAGCAGTAATCCTTTCAGATCGGATTGTGATTCAAGCACATCGAGGGCCTGGCCAAGACTGGCCACCGTCGCGGTATCAAGCTTGTTCACTGAGCCGGGAGCATCGAACACCAGTTCGGCGATGCCATCTTCCAGCCAGTCTACGTACAGGGTGTCGCCTTTGTAGAGCATGTCAGTCTCCTGAATCCAGCAATTGGATCTGGTCATACCAGATGAGACGGAGTGTGGGATTTATGTTAATAAAATGCAAATTACTCATTAAGAAATTGCTGCATTGATCACGCTCGGTGGAAATCACGCAGCCAGAGCCAGGTGTGCTAAGATGCGGGGACTTGAGGTCAAAAAAACGAAAGGAAAAATGATGGATTCACTGACCGCACTTTATAAAAATCATATCGTTACCCTACAGGAACGTACCCGCGACGTGCTGGCTCGTTTTAATCTCGATGCCCTGCTGATCCACTCCGGGGAGCTGATGAATACCTTCCTGGATGACCACGCTTATCCGTTTAAGGTGAATCCGCAGTTTAAAGCCTGGGTGCCGGTCACGCAGGTACCAAATTGCTGGCTGTTGGTGGACGGCGTGAACAAACCGAAACTGTGGTTCTACCTGCCGGTTGATTACTGGCACAACGTTGAACCTCTGCCGAATACCTTCTGGACAGAAGAGATCGACGTTATCGCGCTGCCGAAAGCGGACGGCATAGGCAGCCAGCTGCCTGCGGCGCGCGGCAATATCGCCTATATCGGACCGGTACCGGAGCGTGCGCTTGGCCTCGATATCCCGGCGGAAAAGCTCAACCCGAAAGGGGTGCTGGATTATCTGCATTATTACCGCGCTTACAAAACCGACTACGAACTCTCCTGCATGCGTGAAGCGCAAAAAACGGCGGTCAATGGTCATCGTGCGGCACATGAAGCCTTCCTGTCCGGGATGAGCGAGTTTGACATCAACCAGGCGTACCTGACGGCAACCGGCCATCGCGATACCGATGTTCCTTACGGCAATATTGTGGCGTTGAATGAGCACGCGTCCGTACTGCACTACACTAAGCTTGATCACCGTGTGCCGTCGGAAATGCGCAGCTTCCTGCTGGATGCCGGCGCCGAGTATAACGGCTACGCGGCAGACCTGACCCGTACCTGGGCGGCGAACGCGGATACCGATTTTGCCCACCTGATCAAAGATGTGAATGACGAACAGCTGGCGCTTATCAGCACCATGAAAGCGGGAACCCGCTATGTGGATTACCACATTCAGTTCCATCAGCGCATCGCCAAACTGTTGCATAAGCATCAGATTGTGACCGGTATGAGCGAAGATGCGATGGTAGAGAACGATCTTACCGGGCCGTTTATGCCACACGGTATCGGCCACCAGTTGGGTCTGCAGGTGCATGATGTTGCCGGGTTTATGCAGGATGATACGGGGACGCATCTGGCGGCGCCGGCTAAATATCCTTACCTGCGCTGCACGCGCATGCTCGAACCTCGTATGGTGTTGACCATTGAGCCTGGCATCTACTTTATCGAGTCCCTGCTGGCGCCGTGGCGTGAAGGTGCGTTCAGCAAGCACTTCAACTGGGAAAAAATTGACGCGCTGAAGCCGTTCGGCGGGATCCGTATCGAAGATAACGTGGTGATCCACGAGAACAGTATCGAAAACATGACGCGAGATCTGAAGCTGGCCTGATGGAAAGTTGGCTGATACCGGCAGAGCCGGTCACCTTTACCGAGGAGATCAAGAAAAGCCGCTTTATTACGCTACTGGCTCATACCGACGGCGTGGATGCGGCAAAAGCGTTCGTGGAATCTGTTCGCGCGCAACATCCCGATGCGCGCCACCACTGCGTGGCGTGGGTAGCGGGGCCGCCAAACGAGTCACAGATGCTGGGGTTTTCCGATGATGGTGAACCGGCTGGCACCGCCGGTAAACCCATGCTCTCTCAACTGATGGGAAGTGGCGTAGGGGAAATTACCTCCGTGGTGGTTCGTTACTATGGCGGCATTTTGCTGGGCACGGGTGGGCTGGTAAAGGCCTACGGCGGTGGAGTACAGCAGGCGCTTAATCAGCTGCTAACGACCCGCAAAACGCCGCTTACCGAATATACTTTACGGTGTGATTACGCCCAGCTCTCAGGCATTGACGCATTGCTAAAACAATTCAACGGTGTGATTGCGCACAGTGATTACCAGGCGATGGTGCAATTACGCGTGGCGCTCCCTCAGGCTGAGCTGGCGGCTTTTTCAGCAAAGCTGGCTGATTTTAGCCGTGGTTCGTTGCAATTGCTGCTGATTGAACAATAATCCCCACCTTACTTTTTGAATACCAAAGGAAGCGGCAGAGATGCATTTTCGTGCCATAACCCGAATCGTTGGACTGCTGGTCATACTTTTTTCCGGGACGATGATTCTCCCAGGACTGGTGGCGCTTATCTACCGGGACGGTGCG
>JAFACP010000039.1 GCA_023425455.1 Pseudomonadota bacterium
GCCGCGGCCTGGCTCAAACTGCCGGTGCTGGCGATCGCTGCCGCAGCCCTGGCAATGGCGCTGATCGACCTGCTGCGTAAATCACCTGAACCGGCAACGCCTGCGTCCCGGAAAGAGGAGTTCGAAGATGGCATCTAATCAAACAGCCCTGCCGGGCGTGACGGAAAGTGAACCGACGCTGCTTACCGGCATCAATGAAAACGTCTACGAAGATCAGACAATTGGCGCCGAACTGACGAAAAAGGATATTAACCGCGTCGCCTGGCGCTCTATGCTGCTGCAGGCGTCATTCAACTACGAACGTATGCAGGCATCCGGCTGGTTATACGGTTTACTGCCCGCCCTGAAGAAGATCCACAGCAACAAACGGGATCTGGCGCGCGCCATGAAAGGCCATATGGGCTTCTTCAATACCCACCCGTTCCTGGTGACGTTTGTTATCGGCATTATCCTCGCCATGGAGCGCTCCAAGCAGGATGTGAACAGCATCCAGAGCACGAAGATTGCCGTGGGCGCGCCGCTGGGCGGTATCGGTGACGCCATGTTCTGGTTGACGCTGCTGCCAATATGCGGCGGCATCGGCGCCAGCCTGGCGTTGCAGGGCTCGATTCTTGGCGCCGTGGTCTTTATTGTGCTCTTTAACGTCGTCCACCTCGGCCTGCGTTTTGGCCTGGCGCACTATGCTTACAGGATGGGGGTGGCTGCGATCCCTCTGATTAAAGCCAATACCAAAAAGGTGGGCCATGCTGCCTCGATTGTCGGGATGACGGTGATCGGCGCGCTGGTGGCAACCTATGTTCGCCTGAACACGACCCTTGAAATCAAGGCCGGTGATGCGGTCGTTAAGCTTCAGGCCGACGTCATCGACAAGCTGATGCCCGCCTTCCTGCCGCTGGTCTATACCCTGACCATGTTCTGGCTGGTTCGCCGGGGCTGGAGCCCGCTGCGTCTGATTGGTATCACGGTACTGCTCGGCGTGGTCGGTAAATTCTGTCACTTCCTGTAAAAGCAAAAAGGGGTTGAGATGTTAGGCATTATTTTGACGGGCCACGGCGGTTTCGCCAGCGGGCTTGAGCAGGCGATGAAACAGATCCTCGGCGACCAGCCGCAGTTTATCGCCATCGACTTTCCGGAAACCTCCACCACTGCGCGGCTGACCGCTCAGCTTGAACAGGCGGTCAGCGAGCTGGATCAGCGGTGCGATATCGTGTTTCTCACCGACCTGCTGGGCGGCACGCCGTTTCGCGTCGCGTCAACGATGGCTTTGGCAAGGCCAGGCAGTGAAGTGATTACCGGCACTAACCTGCAGCTTCTGCTGGAGATGGTGATGGAGCGCGACGGGTTAAGCAGCGAGGCATTTCGCGTGCAGGCGCTGGAGTGCGGGCATCGCGGCCTGACCAGCCTGGTCGATGAACTTAGCCGCAGCCGCGAGGATGCCCCGGCAGAGGAAGGGATATGAGTCAGCTGTTGCGCGCGCGCCGTGTGCTGACGGAGCAGGGCTGGCAGGACGATTGCCAGCTGCGCATTGAAGGCGACACCATCGTGGCGGTTGAGCCGATCCCCGCAGGCGTTAGCGCTCGCGACGCCGGGCTACTCTGTCCGGCGTATATCGATACCCACGTACACGGCGGCGCCGGCGCGGATGTGATGGACGCCGCGCCTGACGCGCTGGACACCATCGCCATGCATAAGGCACGTGAGGGCGTGGGCGCATTTTTGCCCACCACCGTTACCGCGCCGCTGGAAGTTATTCGTGAAGCGCTAATGCGCATCGCCCGACGCTGCCGCACCGGTGGCCCTGGCGCGCAGATCCTCGGTAGCTACCTGGAAGGCCCCTACTTCACACCACAGAACAAAGGAGCACACCCAGCAGAGCTGTTTCGCGAGCTGGATATCGCCGAGCTGGACGCGCTGCTTGACGCCCCGCAAAACACCCTGCGTGTTGTGGCGCTGGCAGCGGAAAAACCTGGCGCACCCGAGGCGATCCGTCACCTGAAACAGCGCGGTATACGCGTGATGCTGGGCCACAGCGCCGCGACATACGCACAGACGCGCAGCGCCTTTGACGCCGGAGCGGATGGTCTCGTGCACTGCTATAACGGCATGACCGGATTACACCACCGGGAGCCAGGCATGGTTGGCGCGGGGCTGACGGATAAACGGGCGTGGCTTGAGCTGATCGCCGACGGTCATCACGTCCACCCTGCGGCCATGCAGTTGTGCTGCTGCTGTGCGAAAGAGCGGGTGGTGTTAATTACCGATGCCATGCAGGCCGCCGGCATGCCCGACGGGCAGTACACGCTCTGCGGCGATGAGGTCACCCTGCGTGGCGGGATCGTGCGGACCCGTACCGGCGGCCTGGCGGGAAGTACCCTTACGCTGGATGCCGCCGTTCGGAACATGGTGCGCTATGCCGGGGTAAGCTCTGGCGAGGCTATCCATATGGCCTCCCTGCATCCTGCGCGTCTGTTGGGGATCGATCGTCTGCTCGGTTCGTTGCAGGCAGGCAAACGCGCAAACATCGTGGCGCTGGATGAGGCGTTATATCCCGAAAAAATCTGGATTCAGGGCCAGGCTCTCCCCCTATAGCCCTTTTATTGTGTGTCCCGCTGGCCTTTCGACCCCAATCGAAAGGCCTTTCTTTTCCTTTTCTTATCCCCCTCCTTTTTCTTGTCGATCACACTTTTCGTTTTATTTCTTTTCCCATATTGAACTTTCGATTTCTTTCCTATAAATTTTATTAAACTGATTAAGCAAACAAGTGAAACGAAACGAAAGATAACGACAGCAATGCCTGCATCTGATGTGGACTTCACACGATTAAGGACTACGCTATGCCTGACACCTACACCACGACGACCAGCACCTGGACTGAAAAAGAGATCCGTCAGCAACCTGAAAGCTGGATCCGCTCCCTCAGCAATATCGAAAACCAGCGATCGTCAATCGACAACTTCCTGGCGCCGTTGCTGTACAAACACGATCTGCGGATCGTGCTGACCGGCGCAGGAACCTCCGCCTTTATCGGCGACATCATTGCGCCGTGGCTCGCCAGCCAGACGGGGAAAAATATCACCGCCGTGCCGACAACCGATCTGGTGACGAATCCGATGGATTACTTTAATCCTGCGCACCCGCTGCTGCTGATCTCGTTTGCCCGCTCCGGCAACAGCCCGGAAAGCGTCGCCGCCGTTGAGCTGGCCAACCAGTTTGTGCCTGAGTGTTATCACCTGTCGATCACCTGCAATGAAGCCGGGAGCCTGTACCAGAACGCCATCGACAGCGATAACGCCTTTGCCCTGCTGATGCCTGCCGAAACCCACGATCGCGGATTTGCGATGACCAGCAGCATTACCACCATGATGGCAAGCTGTCTGGCGGTATTCGCACCGGAGACGATCAACAGCCAACGCTTTCGTGACGTCGCCGACAGGTGTCAGGCGATCCTGGAGACGCTCGGCGATTTCAGTCACGGCGTCTTTGGCAATGCCCCCTGGAAGCGGATCGTCTACCTGGGAAGCGGCGGTCTGCAGAGTGCCGCGCGTGAGTCAGCGCTGAAGGTGCTGGAGCTGACGGCGGGAAAACTGGCGGCCTTCTACGATTCCCCAACCGGTTTCCGTCATGGGCCTAAGTCGCTGGTGGATAAGGAAACGCTGGTGGTGGTATTTGTCTCCAGCCATCCGTATACGCGTCAGTACGATCTCGATCTGCTGGCGGAGCTGCGCCGTGATGGTCAGGCGATGCGGGTGATCGCCATTACCGCCGAAAACGATCCGATCATCGATGAAGGTCCACACATTCTTCTGCCGCCTTCCCGCCCCTTTATCGATGTGGAGCAGGCATTCTGCTTCCTGATCTATGCCCAGGTGTTTGCCCTCACCCAGTCTATCAGCGTGGGTAATACGCCAGATACGCCATCCATTAGCGGCACGGTTAACCGCGTGGTTCAGGGCGTTGTTATTCATCCGTGGCAGGCTTAAGAGGATCGCATCATGAGTATTATCTCCACGAAATATCTGCTGCAGGACGCGCAGGCAAAAGGCTACGCCGTTCCGGCATTTAACATTCACAACGCCGAGACCATCCAGGCGATCCTCGAAGTGTGCAGTGAACTGCGATCGCCGGTGATCCTCGCGGGGACGCCAGGCACCTTTAAGCACATTGCGCTGGAAGAGATCTACGCTTTGTGTAGCGCCTACTCCCTCAGCTATGGCATGCCGCTGGCGCTGCACCTCGATCACCACGAATCCCTCGACGATATTCGTCGCAAGGTCAACGCCGGTGTACGCAGCGCGATGATCGACTGCAGCCACTATCCGTTCGAGCAAAACGTGGCGCTGGTGAAATCGGTGGTCGATTTTTGCCACCTCAACGACTGCAGCGTCGAGGCTGAACTTGGCCGTCTGGGCGGCGTGGAGGATGACATGAGCGTCGACGCTGAAAGCGCGTTTCTGACCGATCCGCAGGAGGCAAAACGCTTTGTCGAACGTACCGGCGTCGACAGCCTGGCAGTGGCGATCGGTACCGCCCACGGGCTGTACACCAAACGCCCAAAAATCGACTTTCAGCGCCTGGCCGATATCCGCAAGGTCGTCGATATCCCACTGGTGCTGCACGGTGCGAGCGACGTACCGGATGACGATGTACGCCGCACCATCGAGCTGGGTGTGTGCAAAGTTAACGTGGCAACCGAGCTAAAAATCGCCTTCTCCGATGCGGTTAAAGCCTGGTTTGCCGAAAACCCACAGGGTAACGATCCGCGCTTCTATATGCGCGTCGGGATGGATGCCATGAAGGAGGTCGTCAGAAGCAAAATCAGGGTTTGCGGCTCGGCAGATAAATTAACGCTGACCCCTGTGACGGTGTAAATGTGTAAATACCCGACAACGCCTTAAGGAGCAGAAATATGAGCACGCCAAACATTTTATTAACCCGTATCGACAATCGCCTTGTGCATGGCCAGGTGGGAGTCACCTGGACATCCACCATTGGCGCGAATTTATTGATTGTCGTTGATGATGAGGTGGCAAAAGACGAAATCCAGCAAAAGCTGATGGGGATAACCGCGGAGACCTATGGATTTGGTATCCGCTTTTTCTCTGTGGAAAAAACCACAGCCATTATCGCGAAGGCCGCACCACATCAGAAGATTTTCCTGATCTGTCGGACGCCTGAAACCGTCAAGAAATTGATTGAAGGCGGCGTACCGCTGACGGACGTTAACGTTGGAAATATGCATTTTTCTGAGGGCAAGAAACAGATCAGCAGCAAGGTTTATGTCGATGATAACGATCTGAACGATCTTCGGTTTATTAAGCGTAGTGGCGTAAATATCTTTATTCAGGACGTGCCTGGCGATACCAAAGAAGGCATTCCCGATTAATTTCGCTGTCTCGCCACTCAAAAAAACGGGTCACGATTACGAGGCAATCAAATGCATGAAATAACATTAGTCCAGGGTTTATCCCTGGCAGCATTAGTCTTCATTTTGGGAATCGATTTTTGGCTGGAAGCACTTTTTCTTTTTCGTCCCATCATCGTCTGTACGCTTACGGGAGCGATTCTGGGCGATATCCATATTGGTCTGATAACCGGCGGTCTTACCGAACTGGCGTTTGCCGGTCTAACCCCGGCGGGGGGGGGTACAGCCGCCTAACCCCATTATGGCGGGAGTAATGACAACCGTTATCGCCTGGTCGACGGGGGTTGATGCGAAAACGGCTATCGGGCTTGGCCTGCCGTTTAGTCTGCTGATGCAATATGTCATCCTTTTCTTCTACTCAGCATTCTCTCTGTTTATGTCCAAAGCGGATAAATGCGCGAAAGAGGCCAACACCGCAGCCCTTGCACGTCTTAACTGGACCACCACGCTTATCGTCGCCTGTAGCTACGCCATTATCGCTTTCCTGTGCACCTACCTGGCACAGGGTGCAATGCAGGCTCTGGTAAAAGCCATGCCCGGCTGGCTTACACATGGGTTCGAAGTTGCCGGAGGCATTTTACCCGCAGTCGGTTTTGGCCTGCTGCTTCGCGTAATGTTTAAGGCACAGTACATCCCTTATCTGATCGCCGGTTTTCTGTTTGTCTGTTATATCCAGGTCAGCAATTTGCTGCCGGTCGCCGTACTGGGTGCCGGGTTCGCGGTATATGAGTTCTTTAATGCTAAATCCAGAAATGCCGTCCAGCCTCCCGTGACGGGCGTAAAAAATGATGAAGAGGACTACAGCAATGGGATCTGAAATCAGTAAAAAAGATATTACGCGTCTGGGGTTTCGTTCCTCTTTGCTCCAGGCCAGCTTTAACTACGAACGCATGCAGGCAGGCGGTTTTACCTGGGCCATGCTGCCTGTATTAAAGAAGATCTACAAAGATGATAAAGACGGCCTGAGTGCCGCGATGAAAGATCATCTGGAGTTTATCAATACCCACCCGAATCTGGTCGGCTTCCTGATGGGCTTGCTGATCTCAATGGAAGAAAAAGGCGAGAACCGCGGCACGATCAAAGGGCTGAAAGTGGCCCTCTTCGGTCCGATTGCCGGGATTGGGGATGCGATTTTTTGGTTTACGCTGCTGCCGATTATGGCCGGAATTTGCTCTTC
>JAFACP010000113.1 GCA_023425455.1 Pseudomonadota bacterium
CGACTATCCGGAAGCTGTCGTTCACGTTGCAAAAATCGCGACCGAGTTTCGCCAGCGTTTTCAGAAGCCGGTTGTCATCGACATGTTCTGCTATCGCCGTCACGGCCATAACGAAGCGGACGAGCCAAGCGCAACCCAGCCGCTGATGTATCAGAAAATCAAAAAACACCCAACGCCGCGCAAAATCTACGCCGATAAGCTGGAAGGCGACAAGGTGGCGACACTGGAAGATGCGACCGAAATGGTCAATCTGTACCGCGATGCGCTGGATGCCGGTGAATGTGTAGTGAAAGAGCTGCGTCCAATGAACATGCACTCTTTCACCTGGTCGCCGTACCTCAACCACGAGTGGGATGAGAGCTATCCGAACAAGGTTGAGATGAAGCGCCTGCAGGAGCTGGCTAAACGCATCAGCACCGTACCTGACGCTATCGAGATGCAGTCGCGCGTCGCGAAGATCTACACCGATCGTCAGTCAATGGCGGCGGGCGAGAAGCTGTTCGACTGGGGCGGTGCGGAAACGCTGGCTTACGCGACGCTGGTTGACGAAGGGATCCCTGTGCGTCTCTCCGGCGAAGACGCAGGTCGTGGTACCTTCTTCCATCGTCACGCGGTGGTCCATAACCAGGACAATGGGTCAACCTACACCCCGCTGCAGCACGTGCATAACGGTCAGGGCCAGTTCAAGGTCTGGGACTCCGTGCTGTCTGAAGAAGCGGTTCTGGCATTTGAATACGGTTACGCCACTGCGGAACCGCGTACTCTGACTATCTGGGAAGCGCAGTTCGGTGACTTCGCCAACGGTGCGCAGGTGGTTATCGACCAGTTCATCTCCTCCGGCGAGCAGAAATGGGGCCGTATGTGTGGCCTGGTCATGCTGCTGCCGCACGGCTATGAAGGGCAGGGCCCGGAGCACTCCTCCGCCCGTCTGGAGCGCTACCTGCAACTTTGTGCTGAACAAAACATGCAGGTGTGCGTCCCGTCCACCCCGGCTCAGGTTTACCATATGCTGCGTCGCCAGGCGCTGCGCGGTATGCGCCGTCCGCTGGTGGTGATGTCGCCGAAATCTCTGCTGCGTCATCCGCTGGCGGTCTCAAGCCTGGATGAACTGGCGAACGGAACCTTCCTGCCAGCCATCGGTGAGATTGACGAGCTGGATCCGCAGGCGGTGAAGCGTGTGGTGATGTGTTCTGGTAAGGTTTATTACGACCTGCTGGAGCAGCGTCGTAAGAATGAGCAGAAAGATGTCGCCATCGTGCGTATCGAACAACTTTATCCATTCCCGCACCAGGCGGTGCAGGAAGCCCTGAAACCATATGCCCACGTACATGATTTTGTCTGGTGCCAGGAAGAGCCGCTCAACCAGGGCGCCTGGTACTGCAGCCAGCATCATTTCCGTGAAGTGATTCCATTTGGTGCAGCCCTGCGTTATGCAGGTCGCCCGGCCTCCGCCTCTCCGGCGGTAGGGTATATGTCCGTTCACCAGAAGCAGCAGCAAGATCTGGTCAATGACGCGCTGAACGTCGATTAATTAAAGGATACATAATGAGTAGCGTAGATATTCTTGTTCCCGACCTGCCTGAGTCCGTAGCAGATGCGACTGTCGCCACCTGGCACAAAAAACCGGGTGATGCGGTAACCCGCGACGAAGTGCTGGTAGAAATCGAAACTGACAAAGTGGTACTGGAAGTACCGGCTTCAGCGGATGGCATTCTGGATGCGGTTCTGGAAGATGAAGGTACGACCGTGACCTCTCGCCAGATCCTGGGTCGCCTGCGTGAAGGCAACAGCTCTGGTAAAGAGTCCAGCGCGAAGTCTGAAGAGAAAGCATCGACGCCGGCACAGCGTCAGCAGGCTTCTCTGGAAGAGCAGACCAACGATGCACTTAGCCCGGCGATCCGTCGTCTGCTGGCTGAACATAACCTGGATGCGGCAGCCATTAAAGGGACCGGTGTGGGTGGTCGTCTGACCCGTGAAGACATCGAAAAACACCTGGCGAAAGCGCCTGCGAAAGAAGAGAGCAAAGCGCCTGCTGCTGCCGCTGCGCAGCCTGCGCTCGGTGCCCGCAGCGAGAAACGCGTCCCGATGACTCGCCTGCGTAAGCGTGTGGCCGAACGTCTGCTGGAAGCGAAAAACTCCACCGCGATGCTGACGACCTTCAACGAAGTCAACATGAAGCCAATCATGGACCTGCGTAAGCAGTACGGCGACGCCTTTGAAAAACGTCACGGTATTCGTCTGGGCTTTATGTCGTTCTACGTGAAAGCGGTAGTGGAAGCGCTGAAACGCTATCCGGAAGTGAACGCCTCCATCGATGGCGATGACGTGGTGTATCACAACTACTTCGACGTGAGCATGGCTGTTTCAACCCCACGTGGCCTGGTGACCCCGGTTCTGCGTGACGTTGACACCCTCGGCATGGCGGATATCGAGAAGAACATTAAAGAGCTGGCGGTGAAAGGCCGTGACGGCAAGCTGACCGTAGATGATCTGACCGGCGGTAACATCACCATCACCAACGGTGGGGTGTTTGGTTCTCTGATGTCGACGCCAATTATCAACCCACCGCAGAGTGCGATCCTGGGTATGCACGCCATCAAAGACCGCCCAATGGCGGTAGACGGTAAAGTGGAGATCCTGCCAATGATGTATCTGGCGCTCTCTTACGATCACCGTCTGATCGATGGCCGTGAATCTGTGGGCTTCCTGGTTGCCATCAAAGAGCTGCTGGAAGATCCAACGCGTCTGCTGCTGGACGTGTAGTAGTTTTTTAGCATCACCTGCCCTCCAGGCCCGCCAGGGTGCCGGTCTGGAGGCTTTATGATAACGATTACCTGAAAAGTGGATAGAACGCATGAATTTACATGAATATCAGGCCAAACAGCTGTTTGCCCGCTATGGTTTACCCGCTCCGGTGGGTTACGCCTGTACTACCCCGCGTGAAGCTGAAGAAGCCGCGTCTAAAATCGGTACCGGCCCGTGGGTAGTGAAATGTCAGGTTCACGCTGGTGGCCGTGGTAAAGCGGGCGGCGTGAAAGTCGTTAAAAGCAAAGAAGAGATCCGCGCCTTCGCTGAACACTGGCTGGGTAAACGTCTGGTGACGTATCAAACAGATGCCAGCGGTCAGCCGGTTAACCAGATTCTGGTTGAAGCGGCGACGGATATCGCCAAAGAGCTGTATCTGGGCGCGGTTGTTGACCGTAGCTCCCGTCGCGTGGTGTTCATGGCCTCGACCGAAGGTGGCGTGGAAATCGAAAAAGTGGCGGAAGAAACGCCACACCTGATCCACAAAGTGGCTATCGATCCGCTGGCAGGCCCAATGCCTTACCAGGGACGTGAGCTGGCGTTCAAACTGGGTCTGGAAGGCAAGCTGGTTCAGCAGTTCACCAAGATCTTCATGGGTCTGGCGACCATCTTCCTTGAGCGTGATCTGGCGCTGATCGAAATCAACCCGCTGGTGATCACCACGCAGGGCGATCTGATCTGCCTCGACGGCAAACTGGGTGCTGATGGTAATGCCCTGTTCCGCCAGCCCGATCTGCGCGAAATGCGCGACCAGTCTCAGGAAGACCCGCGTGAAGCGCAGGCTGCACAATGGGAACTGAACTACGTCGCGCTGGATGGCAACATCGGCTGTATGGTTAACGGCGCGGGCCTGGCGATGGGCACTATGGACATCGTTAAGCTGCACGGCGGTGAACCGGCGAACTTCCTGGACGTTGGCGGCGGCGCAACCAAAGAGCGCGTCACCGAAGCGTTCAAAATCATTCTCTCTGACGACAATGTTAAAGCCGTACTGGTTAACATCTTCGGCGGTATCGTACGTTGCGATCTGATCGCTGACGGTATTATCGGCGCGGTGGAAGAGGTGGGCGTTAACGTCCCGGTGGTTGTTCGTCTGGAAGGTAACAACGCTGAACTCGGCGCGAAAAAACTGGCTGACAGCGGCCTGAATATTATTGCAGCGAAAAGTCTGACGGATGCAGCTCAGCAGGTTGTTGCCGCAGTGGAGGGGAAATAATGTCCGTTTTGATTGATAAGAACACCAAAGTTATCTGCCAGGGCTTCACCGGAAGCCAGGGGACTTTCCACTCCGAACAGGCTATTGCCTACGGTACCCAGATGGTTGGCGGCGTAACGCCAGGCAAAGGCGGCACCACGCACCTCGGTCTGCCGGTGTTCAACACCGTGCGCGAAGCCGTAGAAGCGACCGGCGCGACCGCAACGGTGATCTACGTGCCGGCGCCATTCTGCAAAGACTCCATCCTTGAAGCTATCGATGCGGGCATCAAACTGATTATAACCATTACCGAAGGTATCCCGACGCTGGATATGCTGACGGTTAAGGTGAAGCTGGATGAAGCGGGCGTGCGCATGATTGGCCCTAACTGCCCGGGTGTTATCACCCCAGGCGAGTGCAAAATCGGCATCATGCCAGGCCATATTCACCGTCCGGGCAAAGTGGGTATCGTCTCCCGCTCAGGGACGCTGACCTATGAAGCGGTGAAGCAGACCACTGACTACGGTTTCGGCCAGTCCACCTGCGTGGGCATCGGCGGTGACCCCATCCCTGGCTCTAACTTCATCGACATCCTGAAACTGTTCCAGGAAGACCCGCAGACTGAAGCGATCGTGATGATCGGCGAAATCGGCGGCAGCGCGGAAGAAGAAGCGGCGGCGTATATCAAAGAGCACGTGACAAAACCGGTTGTGGGCTATATTGCCGGTGTTACCGCGCCAAAAGGTAAACGTATGGGCCACGCAGGCGCCATTATCGCGGGGGGTAAAGGTACGGCTGACGAGAAATTTGCCGCACTGGAGGCCGCTGGCGTGAAAACCGTTCGCAGCCTGGCTGATATTGGTGAAGCACTGAAATCCATCATTAAGTAAGTCCTCTCTGCTCCCTGATAAAGGGAGCGTTGCACGATAAGAATGTCCGTTTCGACATGGTTGGCCGCTGAAAAGCGGCCTTTTTTTATCTCCCGGGCCGGTACGATCCCACGGCGAGGGAAGGGGAGGGGCCTGGATGCAATCGGCAGGGTTTACGGCATGTTGGCGAAAGCATCTGTCTAAAACAACGAGCCTGGCGCGGGTGCGCCTCCTGCGACATAAAATAGTCACAGTGCGGTGTTAATTTAAAGATTAATAAAGGTAAAATAAATGTAATTAAGCAGAATTGAACGCTGCAGATGGAAAATGACCGTGAAGGCGCTATCATTATTTGTTGAGCGCAATAAATCCGGCGTTATCACGTTAATAAAAATCACCTCAGTTTATATTCCCGCCCACATTTGATAACCATAAATACGTTACAGCGCACATGTTTTTAACATGAATTTCACTATGATTACCACGATTAAACATTGTTAACAGAAACGGGTGATTTTGATTTAAATCAATGTTTAATACTTGGAAAAAGCCTCAAAAAGGCGTTAAATTGTCCGCGATCAAAATGGCCGAAAAGTGGTAATTTTGCTATAAATTGATCACTGTCGAAAAACGTAAAAGTGATTCACTAAAAACCTGTTTATTGTAAGGGTTTTGCAGCGTATTATATTTGCGGGATCAATTTGGTTTTTTTCTTAACGTATTTGTAACCTTTCGCCATTGTTTTTTTCCTTCCCGGGATTTCAATGACGCTCAGGCTGCAGATAATTTTGTATTGGGGCATGCGTGTGAATCCTTATCTAACGGGGTTCACTCTCGGAGTCTTCATGCGATGAGCAAGGAGTCATGATGTTAGATATAGTCGAACTGTCGCGCTTACAGTTTGCCTTGACCGCGATGTACCACTTCCTGTTTGTGCCACTGACGCTCGGTATGGCGTTCCTGCTGGCCATTATGGAAACGGTCTACGTCCTCTCCGGCAAACAGATTTATAAAGATATGACCAAGTTCTGGGGCAAGTTGTTTGGTATCAACTTTGCTCTGGGTGTGGCAACCGGTCTGACCATGGAGTTCCAGTTCGGGACTAACTGGTCTTATTATTCTCACTATGTCGGGGATATTTTCGGTGCGCCGCTGGCCATTGAAGGTCTGATGGCTTTCTTCCTCGAATCCACCTTTGTAGGTCTGTTCTTCTTCGGTTGGGATCGTCTGGGTAAAGTCCAGCATATGGCTGTCACCTGGCTGGTAGCATTAGGCTCCAACCTGTCCGCGCTGTGGATCCTGGTGGCGAACGGCTGGATGCAAAACCCGATCGCGTCTGATTTCAACTTCGAAACCATGCGTATGGAGATGGTCAGCTTCTCCGAGCTGGTACTGAACCCGGTCGCGCAGGTTAAATTCGTTCACACCGTGGCATCTGGCTACGTGTGCGGTGCGATGTTTATCCTCGGCATCAGTTCTTACTATATGCTGCGTGGCCGTGATTTTGCCTTCGCCAAGCGCTCATTTGCCATCGCCGCAAGCTTCGGTATGGCCGCCATCCTCTCCGTTATCGTCCTCGGTGATGAATCCGGCTATGAAATGGGTGACGTACAGAAAACCAAACTGGCTGCGATTGAAGCCGAATGGGAGACTCAGCCTGCGCCGGCTGCCTTCACCCTGTTTGGTATTCCGGATCAGGAAGCGCAGGAAAACCGCTTCTCCATTCAAATTCCTTACGCGCTGGGCATCATCGCCACCCGTTCTGTCGATAAGCAGGTGACGGGTCTGAAAGATCTGATGGTGCAACACGAAGAGCGTATCCGTAACGGTATGAAAGCCTACGCGTTACTGGAGCAACTGCGTGCCGGTTCAACCGATCAGGCCGTGCGTGACCAGTTCAATAACGTGAAGAAAGATCTGGGCTATGGTCTGTTGCTGAAACGCTATACCCCAAATGTCTCGGACGCGACGGAAGCGCAGATCCAGATGGCAACCAAAGACTCCATTCCACGTGTTGCGCCGCTCTATTTTGCTTTCCGTATCATGGTGGGCTGTGGCGTCATCATGTTGCTGATTATCGCGGCATCCTTCTGGTCAGTGATTCGTAACCGTATTGGCGAGAAGAAATGGCTGCTGCGTACCGCCATGTACGGTATCCCGCTGCCATGGATTGCTATCGAATCTGGCTGGTTTGTTGCGGAATATGGCCGTCAACCATGGGCGATTGGTGAGGTGCTGCCAACGGCAGTGGCAAACTCCTCGCTGACAGCGGGCGATCTGATTTTCTCGATGCTGCTGATCTGTGGTCTGTACACCCTGTTCCTGGTGGCCGAACTGTTCCTGATGTTCAAGTTCGCACGCCTTGGCCCAAGCAGCCTGAAAACCGGTCGCTATCACTACGAGCAGTCTGACGTGACTACTCAGCCGGCACGCTAAGACAGGAGTCGTCAAATGATCGATTATGAAGTATTGCGTTTTATCTGGTGGCTGCTGGTTGG
>JAFACP010000132.1 GCA_023425455.1 Pseudomonadota bacterium
GCGTCAGCGGCGAGGCGGAAAGCCATTCGCTGCTGCTGGGCAACCAGGCCCTGCTGCACGAAAACGGCATTGATACCTCGACGCTGGACGAGGCGCTGAACGCGCAGGCATCCCGGGGCGCCACGCCGGTGCTGCTGGCGGTAGACGGTCAGGCGGCGGCCCTGTTCGCCATTCGCGATCCCTTACGCGAGGAGAGCGTAACGGCGCTGAAACGGCTGCACAGCGCAGGCTATCGTCTGGTGATGCTGACCGGCGACAACCCAACCACCGCCAATGCCATCGCCAGAGAGGCGGGGATTGATGAGGTGATTGCGGGCGTGCTGCCGGATGGCAAAGCGGAGGCCATTACAACCCTGCAGGCTCAGGGGCGTCAGGTGGCGATGATCGGTGACGGGATCAACGACGCGCCAGCGCTGGCGCAGGCCAATGTTGGGATCGCCATGGGCGGCGGCAGCGATGTGGCCATTGAAACGGCGGCGATTACGCTGATGCGCCACAGCCTGATGGGGGTCGCCGACGCGCTGGCTATCTCGAAAGCCACCCTGCGTAATATGAAGCAAAACCTGCTGGGGGCATTTATCTACAACGCGTTCGGCATCCCGATTGCCGCGGGGATACTGTGGCCGCTGACCGGCACCCTGCTGAACCCGGTGGTGGCGGGTGCCGCCATGGCGCTCTCTTCTATTACCGTGGTGAGCAACGCCAACCGCCTGCTGCGGTTTACACCAAAAGAGTAGCGCGGCCTGAATATGCCGCCTTCACAGGCCGGGTAGGCGCAGCGCTTACCCGGTCTGCGGAACAACAAAACTTGCCATTGCACCCCACATCCCCTCGCGCTAGCATGAGCCTTTGCTTTCATGGAGCGCGTATGAGCCTGTTTAATCGTATAAAAGCATCGTTTCGCGCCCAGTTTCCCCGTCGCTATCGCTGGCCTGGCATGGATATTTCGCTTCCCGGTGGTCAACATCTGCACCTGGTCGGCAGTATTCATATGGGGACGCGGGATATGTCCCCTCTTCCGTCCGGCCTGTTAAAACAGCTCAAACATGCCGATGCGCTGGTGGTCGAGGCCGATATTTCCGGCCATGACTCGCCGTTTGCCGGCCTAGAAAGCGCTCTCCCGCTGGCGGAGCGTCTTAGCGCCGCCCGGCTCGGTGAACTGACGCGCGTTGCTGATGAAACGGGCGTATCGCTTTCGACGCTGGAAACGCTGCCGCTGTGGCAAATCGCGATGGTGCTGCAGGCCACTCAGGCCCAAAGGCTGGGGCTGCGCGGTGATTACGGCATTGATTATCAGCTGCTGAATGCCGCAAAGGCGCGCCATCTCTCCGTGATTGAACTGGAAGGCACCGGGAGCCAGCTTGCTCTGCTGCAGCAGCTTCCCGATGACGGCATGATGCTGCTGGAAGATACGCTGACCCACTGGCATACCAACGCCCGGCTGCTGCAAACGATGATCGGCTGGTGGCTGGATGCGCCGCCGACAGACAGTAAGCTCGCGCTGCCGTCGACCTTCAGTGAATCGCTGTACGATGTGCTTATGCATGAGCGCAACCTGGCGTGGCGGCAAACGCTGCACGCCTTGCCACCCGGGCGTTACGTCGTTGCCGTCGGCGCGTTGCATTTATACGGAGAAGGGAATTTACCGTCGCTGCTCAGATAAAAAAATGGCCAATATTGCTATTGGCCCGTCAAAGAGGAATTTCATCGTTTTTATTATGCCGAAGGAGACCTTCGGTTGAGCCGATTGTCGCTCAAAGTGACCATCACTGCCAACACTATTGCGCAAGATGGTGCTATTTTTTAGACAAATGTCAGGCGTATGCTTAGGGCATAACTTGTCTGTCGTGAGAAGGATTGCTATGACTCCCGCCGTTAAATTACTCGAAAAAAACAACATTTCTTTTCGGATCCACACCTACGAGCACGATCCGAACGAGACAAACTTTGGCGATGAAGTGGTGCGCAAGCTGGGGCTGAATGCCGACCAGGTCTATAAAACCCTGCTGGTGGCGGTGAATGGCGATATGAAACACCTCGCCGTCGCGGTGACGCCGGTCGCCGGGCAACTGGATCTGAAAAAAGTCGCCAAAGCGCTGGGGGCGAAAAAAGTCGATATGGCTGACCCGATGGTGGCGCAGCGGACCACCGGTTACCTCGTCGGCGGGATCAGCCCACTCGGGCAGAAAAAGCGTCTGCCGACGCTTATCGATGCGCCGTCGCAGGAATTTGAGACGATCTACATTTCTGGCGGCAAACGCGGGCTGGATATTGAACTGACCGCGGGCGATCTGGCGAAAATGCTGGATGCGAAATTTGCGGATATTGCGCGCAGAGAGTGATCCCGCAGTCCTGGGGCGGCGCTTACCGGGCCTGCGATCCGACTGCAGGCCCGGTAAGGCAACGCCTCCAGGGGCAACAAAACCGCCCTACTCCCAGCTCACCTCGCCTTTCGGCTGATACGCGTTAACGTCAATCGGTGAATTCTGCTCGATAAACTGCTTCAACACTTCCGCATCAATAAAGCCGGTATTCACATAGCCCGGTTTGTTATCGATATGCGGATAACCGTCGCCGCCGGTGGCGTTAAAGCTTAACGTCGCCAGACGGTAAGTCTTCGCAGGGTCGACCGGTTCACCTTTGATTTTCAGGTCCTTAAGCTTGCCCGCTGTCGCCACAAAGCTGACGTTAGCGAACTGCGGATAGGCTCCGGAATCGGGCTTCATCTGCGCGACGGCCGTCAGATAATCGATCACCTCTTTCCCGCTCATGTCGGCGTAAACCACCAGATTGCCGAACGGCTGCACCTTCAGCACATCTTTGTAGGTGATATTTCCGCCGTCAATCGAGTCACGAATGCCGCCGCCGCTCATCACGGCGAAATCCGCCCCGGTCCGCGCCATCTGCGCCGCGAGCACCAGATGCCCCATATTGGTTTGCACGAAACGGACTTTGCTGCGGTCGCCCTCCAGGCGTCCGTTCAGCGTACCGATTTTCACATCCAGCTGAGCCTTGCCTTTGTTCTGGAACGGCGTCAGCAGAGAGAGCATCTGCGGGTTCTCGGCAATTTCAGGGGTGTAAAGTACGCGCTCACTTTTCCCGTCATCGTAGGTGACTTTCTTTTTCAGGTTGACCGGGATCAGCTGGTACTTCACCAGCGTCATCTCGCCGTTGCGGAATTCAAAATCCGCACGGCCGACGTATTTACCCCACTCGTGGGCCTGAACAATCCAGATACCGTTCTGACGATCCGGCGCGCACGGCGTACCGGGAACATAATTGGGCTGTTTTTTATTTTCAGACGCCATACAGACCGGATCCTGTGAGTGACCACCCACAATCATGGCCAGAGAGCCAGCGGGCAGGCTACGCGCCATCTCCACATCCCCTGGCGCATTTGAGCCGTGCTCACCGTTGTCGTAGTGCCCCATATGCGTCGTGGCGATGATCACATCCGGCTTTTCATTTTGCTGTAGCTCCTGAATCACCCGCTTCGCTTCTTCTGCAGGCTTGCGGAACTCGATATCGGTAAAGAACTCAGGGTTGCCGATTTTGGCCGTATCATCGGTGGTTAAGCCGATCACCGCGATGTTCAGCCCCTGACGCTTAAAGAGCGCCCACGGTTTGAACAGTCGTTCGCCGGTGCTTTTCTGATAAATATTGGCGGAAAGGAACGGGAATTTGGCCCATTTCTCCTGCTGGCGCAGAACGCTCATCGGATTATCAAACTCATGGTTACCGACCGCCATGGCGTCGTAGCCGATCAGATTCATGCCGCGGAAATCCGGTTCGGCATCCTGTAAATCCGACTCCGGCACCCCGGTATTGATATCCCCTCCCGACAGCAGCAGTACGCTGCCTCCCCCGGCGGCCACCTCTTTGCGAATGCCGTCCACCAGCGTTTTTTGTGCCGACAGGCCGTATTCGCCGTAGTCGCTGCGCCAGAAATGACCGTGGTGATCGTTCGTATGCAGAATGGTGATTTTATAGGTTTTATCTTTTTCATACGCCTGAGCGGGCAGGCTCACCAGACCCCATGCGGCGAGCAACGCCAGTGCAACACCACGCTTCATTAACTTCATCATCTCTCTCCCTGACCAATAGACAAGCGCAAAAATTACAATGAGTAACAAGAATAGACAAATAAGTTTTCAGAATTGCGACTTTCTTCAAACGTCGCTGACGGGTATGTTAGTCGGATAATAATTACACCTGACATTTCTCATCCCCAACGACGTGGTATTTATGGCAATCAGTGAATCAACCCCGCCTGTCTCAGGCGCTTCAGCGTCGCGCACCTCATTCGGTATTCTGGGTGCCATCAGCCTTTCTCATCTGCTTAACGACATGATCCAGTCGTTAATTCTGGCGATCTACCCGCTGCTGCAGTCCGAATTTTCATTAACCTTCGTGCAGATAGGGATGATCACTCTCACCTTCCAGCTGGCTTCGTCGCTGCTGCAACCGGTCGTGGGGTACTGGACCGACAAATACC
>JAFACP010000044.1 GCA_023425455.1 Pseudomonadota bacterium
GCCTAATCGTCCGCATGCCAGGATGCGACGGCCTTCAAAAAAACCGCTTATCTAAACCAAATCCTAACCACAGCACATTTCCGTGACACTAAAATTGCAGCAAGACGACATCGCAATTACATTGTATTACCCAAAAAATAAACCGTCAGCCAGCCCAGATACTGGCGTCATGAGGAACTGCTGTTGTCAGAGTTAATGTCCCTTGCCCTTTTCCTGGCTTCCATCGGCGTCTACGCCTGGAAAGCAGGCCGGAACACCTGGTGGTTTATCGCCACCCTGGTGGTGCTCGGCATTTTTGTCGTGCTGAACATTACCTTGTACGCCAGCGATTACTTTACCGGTGACGGTATTAATGACGCCGTGCTCTATACCCTGACCAACAGCCTGACCGGCGCCGGTGTTGGTAAGTACATACTACCAGGTCTTGGCCTTGTGGTTGCGTTGGTGGTGGTATTCAGCGGGCTGGCCTGGGTGCTGCGCCGTCGTCGACACCATCCGCACCACCTTGGCTACAGCCTGCTGGCACTTTTGCTGGCGCTGGCGTCGGTCGACGCCAGCCCCGCCTTTCACCAGATCACCGAGCTGGTAAAATCGCAGTCGCGCGATGGCGATCCGGATTTCGCAGCCTACTACAAAGAGCCGTCGAAGCAGATTGCAAAACCCAAACTGAATCTGGTCTATATCTACGGCGAGAGCCTCGAGCGAACCTATTTCGATAACGATGCCTTCCCGAACCTGACGCCCGAACTCGGCGCGCTGAAAAACGAAGGCCTCGATTTCAGCCGCACCATGCAGCTACCGGGTACGGATTACACCATCGCCGGGATGGTGGCATCGCAATGTGGTATCCCGCTGTTCGCGCCGTTCGAAGGCAACGCCTCGGCATCGATGTCGAGCTTCTTCCCGCAAAATATCTGCCTTGGCGATATCCTGAAAAATTCCGGCTATGAAAACTATTTCGTTCAGGGGGCAAACCTGCGCTTCGCCGGTAAAGACGTGTTCCTGAAATCACACGGATTTGACCATTTATACGGTTCTGAAGAGTTAAAAACAACCGTCGCTGACCCGGCTTACCGCAACGACTGGGGCTTCTATGACGATACCGTGCTGGATGAAACCTGGAAAAAATTCGAGTCACTCTCCCGCTCGGGTAAACGCTTCTCGCTGTTTGCGCTGACGGTTGATACTCACCACCCCGACGGCTTTGTCTCCCGCACCTGTCAGCGTAAACGCTATGAGATCAACGGTCAGAATAACAAATCCTTCAGCGCCGTCGCCTGCAGCCAGGAGCATATCGCGGCGTTGATCGACAAAATCAAAGCCTCGCCGTACTTTAAAAACACGGTGATCGTGGTTTCGTCTGACCATCTGGCGATGAAAAACAGCGCGTGGGATGAACTCAACAAGCAGGATCGCAGCAATCTGTTCTTCATTCTTCGCGGCGATCAACCGCAGCAGGAGGTGATTGCCACCAAACGCAACTCGATGGATAACGGCGCCACCGTGCTGGATATCCTCGGTGGCGATAACTTCATTGGCCTTGGACGCAGCACCCTGTCGGGGCAGTCGCTCTCGGAGGTGTTTCTCAACATGAAGGAGAAAATCCTGGCATGGAAACCTGACGTCATCCGCCTGTGGAACTTCCCGAAAGAGATGAAAGAGTTCACCATCGATCGGGATAAAAAGATGATCGCCTTTTCCGGCAGCCATTTCCGTCTGCCGCTGCTGCTGCGCGTCTCTGATAAGCGCGTCGAGCCGCTGCCGGAGAGCGAATACTCTGCCCCGCTGCGATTCCAGCTGGCGGACTTCGCCCCGCGCGATAACTTTGTCTGGGTCGACAAGTGCTACAAAATGGGCCAGCTCTGGTCGCAGCCGCTGTCGCTTTCAACGGACTGGTGTGTCTCTCAGGGCCAGCTGGGCGGAGAACAGCGCGTCCAGCATGTCGATGCCGCGCAATGGCAAGGTAAAACCGCGTTTAAAGACACCGTGATCGATACCGCACGCTATCAGCGTAACGTCGGGATGCTGAAAGTGACCGACAACGACATCCGCTACAAAGCGGACAGCTTCATCTTTAACGTGGCGGGCGCGCCGGAAGAGGTGAAGCAGTTTAGCGGTATTTCCCGTCCCGAATCCTGGGGTCGCTGGTCCAACGCGCAGCTGGGCGATGAGGTGAAAATTGAGTACGCCGCCCCTCTGCCGGAGAAATTCGATCTGGTGATCACCGCGAAGGCCTATGGTCCTAACGCCAATCACCCCATTCCGGTTCGGGTGGGCGATAGCCAGCAGACGCTGACGCTCGGCAACGATGTCACCACCACCACCCTGCATTTTGATAACCCAACGCGCAGTAATACCGTGGTGATCGTCCCGCCGGATCCGCAGTCCACGAACGAAGGAAATATCCTCGGCCACGCTCCACGGAAGCTCGGAGTCGGGATGGTCGAAATCAAAATCGTCCGCCGCGCCGGATAACCCCCTCAGAGCCAGGCGTCCAGCCTGGCACCCCTTCCGTGATTTAAAAACCTTTAAAATAATTATAAAAAAGGACAATGGTCTTTATATCTGATCTTTTTATTTATAAATATCCCGCAGCGCCGCCGTTTTTTACACTGCCCCCTTCCTGAACGCCGACGAGAGCAAACTGCGTTTGCCCGCCACAAGCGCCGCCGGTAACGGTCAGGGTTATCTGTGGAGTAAATCATGACGACGTCTCGCACCGCCAACGCCCGCTATCAAATTATCATTCTCAGCGACAACGCTTTTCTCTGGTTCGGGCTTAAAACGCTCATCACCACGATGATGGCACCCCGGCCCACTATCTTCTGGATAAACGACGTCACTCCGCTGCGTATTGTGCATATGCGCGAGCAGATCATGCAGCACGCAGAGCCCGAAGACTGGCTGGTCTTTACCGACGAGGCGCGGGTCAGCGATCTCCGGGTTTATCTTCCTCATGAGCGGGTACACATCCTTGCCGATAACCTCACCGTCGCGCAGCTCACCCGACGCCTGAGATCGGCTGACTTCAGCAGTTTCAGCCCGCCGGATGCCAAACTCACCCGCTCAGAATTGCGGGTCTGTACACTTATCAGCAGGGGGATCAGCCTGGTCG
>JAFACP010000145.1 GCA_023425455.1 Pseudomonadota bacterium
GCGTAACGTCGCGGACGTGACCACCACATGGGGCACGCTGCGCCAGATCAGCTTTTCCAGCTGATCGCTGACGCGGATCCCGACGCAGTGGAAAAAGAGGTGCGCCTGTCCCTCTTTCACCTCGCGGGTCGCCCATTTGGTGACCGGCGCCCCTGAGGCCTGTGCCATGGAGGCCAGCCGCCAGAGCTTACTTTGTGCCTCAAACATGCCGAGGGCGCGATTCATCTGCAGCAAAATGCGATGCAAACGGACCACGTCATGGGTGCCGGTCTTCTCGCTGAGATCGTTTAAGAACATCTCTGCCAGCCCGCGCAGTTTTTCAAGATGCTTCGCCAGCTGCTGGCAAATGTCCATCACTTCCTGCGGCAGTTCACCCATCGCAAAGCGGTGTTCCGCCTCCTGCGTCGCCGGCAGATAGAGGTCCAGGATGTTATTCAGCGATGCAATGAGGCTGTATACCTCTTCGCAATGCTCACTTAACCGCTCAGGCAGCGCCAGCGGCGGCGTGGTTTTCGGGCGAAACTGCTCCATGCAGGTTGCCACCAGCTTGCCGAACAGATCGAGCTGCAGGCGAAACCACGGGGCGGTAATTTCGGCACTCATCTCCAGCGCATCACGCGCCACGTCTGGCAGATGGTGGCCTTCATCCACCACCAGCAGCAGATGCTTTGGCTCCGGCAGCACCGCTTCGCTCTCCAGCGCAGCCATCACCAGCGCGTGGTTCGCCACCACCACTTCCGCCTCCTGGATTTCACGACGGGCGACAAAAAACGGACACTCGCGGTAGTAGTGGCAGTTGCGGTTCAGACAACCGGCTTTATCGGTACTGAGCCTGCGCCATAGATCATCGCCAATCGCCTGGTCGGTGTGATCGCGCAGACCATCCCACCTGTAGCCATCGAGATCGGCTTTTAACTTCGCGCACTGATCCTGTTCGGCCTTATTATTTGGCGTCAGTTCGTCATCGAGAAATGCCAGCAAATCCTGCTGGCTGGGCTCGCTGCTGGCGAGGGCCGCCAGGTTACGCGGACAAACATAACGCCCGCGGCCAAAAGCGGCGGTAAAACGCAGTTCGGGGATAATTTTGCGCAGCAGCGGCAAATCTTTACTGAAGATCTGATCCTGCAGCGCGACGTTAGCGGTGCTGACCACCAGCGTTTTTTGCTCTTCCCGGGCGATAGCAATGCCCGGGATCAGATAGGAGAGGGTTTTCCCGACGCCCGTTGGCGCTTCAATCGCCAGATGCCGGCCCTCGTCCCCGGCGAGCGTTTTTGCCACCTCAGCAATCATCTGCCGCTGCGGCGCCCGGGGGATAAAATCGGGGATCTGCTGTTGTAGCGCCTTGTACCAGGCGCCAATTTGCGCTTTGAGCGCAGCGGTTAAAGCCATCAGAAAACCTGAAATACTGTATAAACAGCCACTATTGTGGCACTTTCTTTTCGTTGCCGCAAAAAGAAAAGCCCGGCGATGGCCGGGCTGAGGGGTTACTGCGGGTTCGCCGGTTTACGCGGACGGCGTCGGCGCTGGGCCTGAGCCGGTTTCCCTTCACCATCGCGACGCGGTGGTTTGCTGTTTGATCCCGGCGCGCCGCCCTCTGAACGACGCGGCTGCTGCTGTCCACGGCCACCGCCCTGACCGCGACCACCACGCTGCTGGCGTCCGTTCTGGATCGGTTCCGCTTTGATCGACGGATCAACCTCATAGCCCGGAGTTTCGATACGCGGGATCTCTTTTTTCAGCAGACGTTCGATATCACGCAACAGCTTGTGTTCATCGACGCAGACCAGAGACAGCGCCTCACCCGTTGCCGCTGCGCGACCCGTACGACCGATGCGGTGTACATAATCTTCCGGCACATTTGGCAGCTCGTAGTTCACCACGTGCGGCAGCTCTTCAATGTCGAGGCCACGCGCGGCGATGTCGGTGGCCACCAGCACGCGAATATCACCGGATTTGAAGTCAGCCAGTGCACGGGTACGTGCGCCCTGGCTCTTGTTACCGTGGATCGCGGCGCTGCGAATACCGTCTTTATTCAGCTGTTCAGCAAGGTGATTTGCCCCATGCTTGGTGCGGGTAAAGACCAGCACCTGCTGCCAGTTACCCTGGCCAATCATCTGGGAGAGCAGCTCACGCTTACGCTTTTTATCGACAAAGTGGACATGCTGCGTCACCTGTTCGGACGCAGTGTTACGACGCGCCACTTCAACTTCCAGCGGGTTATGCAGCAGCTTCTCCGCCAGTGCCTTGATATCGTCGGAGAAGGTGGCTGAGAACAGCAGGTTCTGACGGCGCGCAGGCAGTTTTGCCAGCACGCGACGGATATCATGGATAAAGCCCATGTCCAGCATACGGTCTGCTTCGTCGAGCACC
The DNA here is from genome assembly GCA_023425455.1 of Pseudomonadota bacterium. Classification (GTDB taxonomy): domain Bacteria; phylum Pseudomonadota; class Gammaproteobacteria; order Enterobacterales; family Enterobacteriaceae; genus Enterobacter. The sequence continues at coordinate 2,371 of JAFACP010000145.1, forward strand.
AGAATCTCTACGCTATCGAGCTTCACGGCATTCTGGTGTTCCAGATCCAGCAGTCGGCCAGGGGTTGCCACCAGCACATCCACACCGCCGCGCAGCTTCATCATCTGCGGGTTGATGCTTACGCCGCCGAAAACCACCAGCGAGCGAATATTCAGATAGCGGCTGTACTCGCGCACGTTCTCACCGATCTGCGCCGCCAGCTCGCGGGTTGGTGTCAGGATCAGAGCCCGCACCGGACGGCGGCCTTTCGCATGCGGCTGATTTTTAACCAGCAGCTCCAGCAAAGGCAGCGTAAAGCCGGCAGTTTTGCCGGTGCCCGTCTGCGCACTGGCCATCAGATCGCGGCCTTCCAGCACCGCAGGAATAGCCTGCTTCTGGATCGGGGTTGGCTCGAGGTAGCCCTGCTCTGCAACGGCGCGCAGAATTTCCGGGTTCAGACCTAGGGAATCAAAAGACATAAATACTCCGAACCGCCCCGACCGTCACAGGTGTAGTTTTCAGGGAGATATAGCGAAAATAAAAGGACAAAAACCACAATGTCACGAAGCAGCGGAGTGTAGCAGCTTTTGTGACGTGACGCATAAAATATCCCTCAGCAATCCATCAACAAAATATTTCCCCACCCCGCCAGAAATTTCGCCCGGCTGGACAAGGTGAAAAAAGCGACATAATCTTAATCAATCGATTGATTAATTTTTTGCGCTGCCATGAATACAACACCCACGACAACCAAAGGTGAACAGGCCAAAAGTCAGCTTATCGCCGCCGCGCTGGCGCAGTTTGGCGAGTATGGCCTGCATGCCACCACCCGGGATATCGCCGCGCTGGCCGGGCAGAATATTGCCGCAATCCCCTATTATTTTGGTTCGAAAGAGGCGCTCTATCTCGCCTGTGCCCAGTGGATAGCCGATTTTATCGGCGCCCATTTTCGTCCGCACGTTGAAGAGGCCAGCGCGCTGTTGAGCCAGCCCTCTCCCGATCGCGCCGCCATCCGTCAGCTTATTCTCAATGCCTGCCATAATATGATCCGTCTGCTGACGCACGACGATACGCTGAACCTGAGCAAATTTATCTCCCGCGAGCAGCTGTCGCCTTCACTCGCCTATCAGCGGGTACACGATCAGGTGATTGCCCCGATGCACACTCACCTGACACGGCTTATTGCCGCGTACACGGGACGGGACGCCAACGATACCGAAACCATTTTGCATACCCACGCCCTGCTGGGCGAAGTGCTCGCCTTCCGCCTCGGCCGGGAGACGATCCTGTTACGCACCGGCTGGACACAATTTGATGAGGATAAAGCTGCGCAGATTGGCCGGGTGATTGCCTGTCACCTTGACCTGATCCTGCAAGGCTTAGCGCAAAGGAGCCTGAAGTCATGAAAAAACCTGTCGTCGTCATTCTGGCGATCGTTATCCTGCTGGCCGCAGGCATTGGTGGCTGGCTGTGGTATCAAAGCCAGCAGGAGCGCGGCCTGACGCTGTACGGTAACGTCGATATTCGTACCGTTAATATGAGCTTTCGCGTGGGAGGGCGTCTCGCCTCTCTGAACGTCGACGAAGGCGACAGCATCAAAGCCGGTCAGACGCTGGGCATGCTGGACCGCGCTCCCCTGGAAAATGCCCTGTTGCAGGCTAAGGCCGGGGTATCGGTCGCTCAGGCGCAGTATGACCTGATGCGGGCAGGCTATCGTGATGAAGAGATAGCCCAGGCAGCCGCGGCGGTAAAACAGGCGCAGGCCGCCTTTAATTACGCGCAGAACTTCTATGCCCGCCAGCAGGGGCTATGGAAAAGCCGCACCATTTCGGCCAATGATCTTGAAAACGCCCGATCGTCGCGCGATCAGGCACAGGCGACGCTGAAATCCGCCGAGGATAAATTAAGCCAGTACCGCACCGGTAACCGTGTGCAGGACATTGCCCAGGCGAAAGCCAGCCTCGAACAGGCGCAGGCGCAGCTGGCGCAGGCAGAACTGGATCTGCATGATACAACCCTGATAGCCCCGTCCGATGGCACGCTGCTGACCCGTGCCGTGGAGCCGGGCAGCATGCTGAGCGCAGGCAGCACCGTCCTGACCCTCTCCCTCAGCCGCCCGGTGTGGGTGCGCGCCTATATTGACGAACCCCGCCTCGCTCAGGCGCAGCCGGGCCGGGAAGTCTTGCTGTATACCGATGGCCGTCCTGATAAGCCTTATCACGGCAAGGTCGGATTCGTCTCCCCGACCGCTGAATTCACGCCAAAAACCGTTGAAACGCCGGACCTGCGCACCGACCTGGTATATCGCCTGCGCATTATCGTCACCGATGCTGACGACGCGCTGCGTCAGGGCATGCCCGTTACCCTGAAATTCAGCAGCGGGGAACACCATGAATGACGCAGTCATTGAGCTCAGCAATCTGGTTAAACGCTTTAGCGGCATGGATAACCCTGCGGTCGCACCGCTGAGCTGCACCATCCGCAAGGGCTATGTGACCGGGCTGGTCGGCCCCGATGGCGCAGGCAAAACCACCCTGATGCGAATGCTGGCCGGGTTGCTGAAACCCGACGGGGGAAACGTCAGCGTGCTGGGCCTCGATCCGCTGAAAGACGACAGCGCGCTACACGCCATTCTGGGCTATATGCCG
>JAFACP010000148.1 GCA_023425455.1 Pseudomonadota bacterium
TTGCCAGCAGATCGCCGGCGGTGAGCATGCGATAATTGGCGTCATGATCGAAAGTCACCTGGTCGAAGGCAACCAGAGCCTGGAAGGCGGCGAGCCGCTGGTCTACGGTAAGAGCGTGACGGACGCCTGTATCGGCTGGGAAGATACCGACACCCTTCTGCGTCAGCTGGCGCAGGCGGTGAAAGCACGCCGCAGCTGATGCGCGGCAGGTGAAAAAAAAGCGTGGATTGCTCCACGCTTTTTTTATGTCCGGCGAAAATTACTTCGCTTTACCCTGGTTGGCGACAGCGGCCGCTTTTGCTGCGATTTCATCAGCATTGCCCAGGTAGTAGTGTTTGATTGGTTTGAAGTTTTCGTCGAACTCATACACCAGCGGTACGCCGGTCGGGATGTTCAGCTCGAGGATCTCATCTTCACCCATGTTGTCCAGGTATTTGACCAGCGCACGCAGGGAGTTACCGTGAGCCGCGATGATCACGCGCTCGCCGCTTTTCAGGCGTGGCAGAATGGTTTCGTTCCAGTAAGGGACAACGCGGTCGATGGTCAGCGCCAGGCTCTCGGTGGTTGGCAGCTCAGCGTCGGTCAGTTTCGCGTAACGCGGATCGTGGCCCGGGAAGCGCTCGTCATCTTTGGTCAGCTCTGGTGGGGTTACGGCAAAGCCACGACGCCACTGTTTAACCTGCTCATCACCGTATTTCTCAGCGGTTTCAGCTTTGTTCAGACCCTGCAGCGCACCGTAGTGACGCTCGTTCAGTTTCCATGATTTTTCAACCGGCAGCCAGGCCTGATCCAGCTCGTCCAGAACGTTCCACAGCGTGTGGATGGCACGTTTCAGCACAGAGGTATAAGCAAAATCAAAGCTGAAGCCTTCTTCCTTCAGCAGTTTACCCGCTGCTTTTGCTTCACTAACGCCTTTCTCGGACAGATCAACATCGTACCAACCGGTAAAGCGGTTTTCGTTGTTCCACTGGCTTTCGCCGTGACGCACCAGAACCAGCTTAGTTACAGCCATATCTTACTCCTCAAGCATTTTTGAATGATAACAATTCTCATTATATTGCCGTGTCTGTGCCAGCGGCAACGCTTAACCCTAACCATAGCGAAAATAGTCTCTGAGTGTAAGATGCTTGTGAATCCAGGGTTATGATTTTGTCTGCGATCGGCGCTATTTTCAGCACTCCGGGTAAAAAAAAGCCCTCCGTCGGGAGGGCTGGATGTTAACGCGGAATGAAATGATATTCCGTCACGCTGAGGTACTCTTCGCCGGGGCGTAAGACACAGTCCGGCTGCGGCCACTCTGGGTGGTTAGGGCTGTCAGGCAGGAATTCGCTTTCCAGCGCCAGTCCCTGCCAGTCGCGGTACTCGTCATTTTCGCGAGCCGGCGTGCCGCCGAGGTAGTTGCCCGAGTAAAACTGCAGGGCCGGCGCGGTGGTATAGACCGTCATCTGCAGCTGCTTATCGGCCGACCAGAGCTGGGCCGCAGGCTGGCTGATATCACCTTTGGCCTGCAGCAGGAAGGCATGATCATAGCCTTTCACCTTACGCTGATCGTCATCGCTCAGGAATGCCTGCAGAATCGGTTTAGCGGTGCGGAAATCAAAGCTGGTGCCGCTTACGGGCTTCAGGCCCTGGTATGGGATCCCCATCTCATCGACCGGCAGGTAAGCATCTGCCAGCAGCTGCAGCTGGTGGTTGCGAACATCGCACTGGTTGCCGTCGAGGTTGAAATAGGCATGGTTGGTCAGGTTGACCGGGCAGGGTTTATCCACCGTCGCGCGATACTCAATGGCGAGACGATGATCGTCAGTAAGCGTGAAGCGGGCGAAGGCGGAGAGATTGCCTGGGAAGCCCTGATCGCCGTCGTCGGACTCCAGTGAGAACAACACTTCGCAGTCGTTTTGCTGGACAATCTGCCAGCGGCGCTTATCAAATCCTTCCGGCCCGCCGTGCAGCTGGTTTTCACCCTGATTAGCCAGCAGTGAACAGGGCACGCCATCCAGCTCAAAACGGCTTTTTGCAATGCGGTTGGCATAGCGGCCGACAGAGGCGCCGAGATAGGCGGCCTGGTTGACGTAATGTTCCGGCGACGCGCAGCCAAGCAGGGCTTCGCGAACGCTACCGTCGGACAGCGGGATACGTGCGGAGAGCAGGGTGGCGCCCCAGTCCATCAGCGTCACCACCATCCCTGCGTTGTTGCGCAGAGTTAACAGGCGATACGGCAGACCATCGGGGGCGAGAGTGGGCGTTTCGTTTAGCACTGTCCGGCTCCTTGTGAGGCTTTGCAGACATAAAATGTCTCTTTAATACCCGTTTTGGCTTCGTACTGTTTCGCGACAGCGTCCTGGACTGCCGGAACCAGCGCTTCCGGCACCAGCGCAACAATGCAGCCGCCGAAGCCGCCGCCGGTCATTCGCACGCCGCCCCGATCGCCGATGGTAGCTTTGACAATCTCAACCAGCGTGTCGATTTGCGGAACGGTGATTTCGAAATCATCGCGCATGGAGGCATGCGATTCCGCCATCAGTTCACCCATACGCTTCAGGTCGCCTTTCGCCAGCGCGGAGGCCGCTTCAACGGTGCGGGCATTTTCCGTCAGCACGTGACGAACGCGTTTCGCCACCACCGGATCCAGCTCGTGCGCCACCTTGTTGAACTCATCGAGAGAGACATCGCGCAGGGCCGGCTGCTGGAAGAAACGAGCGCCGGTTTCACACTGCTGGCGGCGGGTGTTGTACTCACTGCCCACCAGCGTACGTTTAAAGTTACTGTTGATGATCACCACCGCAGCGCCCGCCGGCAGAGGAACCGCTTTGGTGCCCAGCGAGCGGCAGTCAATCAGCAGCGCATGCGCTTTTTTACCCAGCGCGGAGATCAGCTGATCCATAATCCCGCAGTTGCAGCCCACAAACTGGTTTTCCGCTTCCTGGCCATTGAGCGCGATCTGCGCGCCGTCCAGCGGCAGATGGTACAGCTGCTGGAAGACTGTCCCGACGGCCACCTCCAGCGACGCGGAGGAGCTGAGCCCGGCCCCCTGCGGCACATTGCCGCTAATAACCAGATCTGCGCCGCCGGCGTTTTTGTCACGCTTTAGCAGATGCTTCACCACGCCGCGCACGTAGTTGGACCACTGCTGGCTGTCGTGGGTCACAATGGGGGCATCGAGCGAAAACTCGTCAACTTCGTTATCGTAGTCAGCGGCAATCACGCGGACCTTGCGATCGTCGCGTCTGGCGCAGCTAATCACCGTCTGGTAGTCAATGGCGCAGGGCAGCACGAACCCGTCGTTATAGTCGGTATGTTCGCCAATCAGGTTGACGCGACCCGGGGCCTGAATGACGTGGGTGGCAGGGTAGCCAAAATGCTCAGCAAACAGGGATTGTGTTTTATCTTTCAGACTCATTTTTTAGACTCCTGATTGGCGATAATGGACGTCGCTAACGGCGCGCAGACGTTCTGCCGCCTGCTCTGCCGTCAGGTCACGCTGGGTTTCCGCCAGCATCTCATAGCCCACCATAAATTTACGAACCGTCGCGGAACGCAGCAGCGGCGGGTAGAAATGGGCATGTAACTGCCAGTGCGGGTTCTCTTCGCCGTTAAACGGCGCACCGTGCCAGCCCATGGAGTACGGGAAAGAGCACTGGAAAAGGTTATCGTAACGGCTGGTCAGCTTTTTCAGCGCCAGCGCGAGGTCGTCACGCTGCGCGTCGCTAAGATCGGTGATACGCAGTACGTGCGCTTTAGGCAGCAGCAGCGTCTCAAATGGCCAGGCTGCCCAGTAGGGAACAACGGCCAGCCAGTGTTCGGTTTCGACCACGGTGCGGCTGCCATCAGCCAGCTCTCGCTGCACGTAGTCCAGCAACATTGGTGAACCGTTTTGCGCGAAATAGTGCTGTTGCAGACGGTCCTCGCGTTCGGCTTCGTTTGGCAGGAAGCTGTTCGCCCAGATCTGTCCGTGCGGATGCGGATTCGAACATCCCATCGCCGCACCTTTATTTTCAAACACCTGTACCCACGGGTAGCGCTGTCCCAGCTCGGCAGTTTGCGCCTGCCAGGTGCTGACCACCTCTCTCAGCGCGCCGATGCTCAGCTCCGGCAGCGTTTTGCTGTGATCCGGCGAAAAACAGATCACCCGGCTGGTGCCACGCGCGCTTTCGCAGCGCATCAGCGGATCGCGGCTTTCCGGCGCATCCGGCGTGTCGGTCATCAGGGCGGCAAAATCGTTGGTGAAAACGTACGTTCCCTGGTAGTCCGGGTTTTTATCACCGGTCACGCGGGTATTGCCTGGACAGAGGAAACAGTCCGGATCGTGCTGCGGCAGCGTCTGTTTTGCCGGCGTCTCCTGCGCTCCCTGCCAGGGGCGCTTAGCGCGATGCGGAGAGACCAGGATCCATTGCCCGCTTAGCGGGTTAAAACGGCGATGCGGGTGATCGACGGGATTGAACGAAGTCATGACGTATCCTTAATCTGGATAACCCTGCGGATGGCGTGACTGCCAGTGCCAGGTATCCTGTGCCATTTCATCAAGCGTGCGCGTCACACGCCAGTTAAGCTCTTTATCGGCTTTGGTTGCATCGGCCCAGTAGGCCGGCAGATCGCCATCACGACGCGGCGCGAAGTGATAATTCACCGGCTTGCCACAGGCGTTGCTGAAGGCATGTACCACATCCAGCACGCTGCTGCCGATCCCGGCGCCGAGGTTGTAAATGTGTACCCCCGGTTTGTCTGCCAGCTGCTGCATGGCGGCCACGTGGCCCTCCGCCAGATCCATGACGTGAATGTAGTCACGTATGCCGGTGCCGTCCGCGGTTGGATAGTCATTTCCAAAAATCGCCAGCGATTCGCGACGACCGACGGCTACCTGCGCGATATAGGGCATCAGATTGTTGGGAATGCCCTGCGGATCTTCACCCATATCGCCTGATGGATGCGCGCCGACCGGGTTAAAATAGCGCAGCAGCGCAATGCTCCACTCAGGCTGCGCTTTTTGCAGGTCGGTCAGGATCTGCTCCACCATCAGCTTGCTTTTACCGTAGGGGCTTTGCGGGGTGCCGGTCGGGAAACTTTCAACGTAAGGAATTTTGGGCTGATCGCCGTAGACGGTTGCCGACGAGCTGAAGATAAAGTTTTTCACGTTCGCCGCGCGCATGGCGGAGACTAAACGCAGCGTACCGTTGACGTTGTTGTCATAGTACTCAAGGGGTTTCGCCACCGATTCGCCAACCGCTTTCAGGCCCGCGAAGTGGATCACGGTCTCAATGGCGTGGTCGTGAAGGATCTCGGTCATTAGCGCTTCATTGCGGATATCACCCTCCACAAAGGTCGGCTGTTTGCCGGCAAGTCGCTCAATCACAGGCAGCACGCTGCGCTTACTGTTGCACAGGTTGTCGAGGATGATGACATCATGACCATTTTGCAGTAGTTGTACGCAGGTATGACTACCTATGTAACCGCTACCACCTGTTACCAGAACTCGCATATTTCGCTCCATTGGGCTTATGGTATGTAATAACCATAGCATAACAGAGACGCGAAAAGTGTGACATGGGATAAAATAGTGGAATCGTTTACACTGATTTTCAAACCTGAATTTTGCCCGCCGGAGGGCATTCTAGATCAAAGGGATAGGGATGTAATGCTGCAGGTAATCTGAAAAGAGGAGGGCCAGGCCCTCCACGGG
>JAFACP010000183.1 GCA_023425455.1 Pseudomonadota bacterium
CTGAAGGTGCGCGGCACGGTAGATGCGCCGCAGCTGCTGGCCGATATCACCGCCAGTAACCTGCGCTGGCAGGAACTGTCTGTGGCGCGTGTTCGCGTGGAAGGGGATGTGAAATCCAGCGATCAGATCGGCGGCAACCTCAACCTGCGGGTGGAGCGCATTGCTCAGCCGGATGTCAACATCAGCCTGGTCACCCTGCAGGCCAAAGGTAACGAGAAGCAGCACGATCTCCAGCTGCGGGTACAGGGCGAGCCGGTCGCCGGTCAGCTGCATCTGGCGGGCAGTTTTGACCGTCAGGCGGCACGCTGGAAAGGCACGCTTGATAACACCCGCTTCAGCACGCCGGTGGGACCGCTGGTGCTGTCGCGCCCGATTGCGCTCGACTACCGCAACGCCGAACAGAAAATCAGCATCGGACCACACTGCTGGACCAACCCCAACGCCGAGCTGTGCGTCCCGCAAACCATCGATGCCGGCGCGCAGGGGCGTGCGCAGGTGAACCTCAATCGCTTTGACCTGGCGATGCTGAAACCGTTTATGCCGGAGACCACCCAGGCCGCCGGCGTCTTTAGCGGCAAAGCGGATGTCGCCTGGGATACGACCAAAGAGGGGCTGCCTGAGGGCCGCGTGACGCTCTCCGGGCGTAACGTGAAGGTGACGCAGGAGGTCAACGATGCGCCGCTGCCGGTGGCGTTCGATACCCTGAACCTGAATGCGGATCTGCATAACAACCGCGCCGAGCTGGGGTGGCTTATCCGTCTGACCAATAACGGCCAGTTCGACGGCAAGGTGCAGATAACCGATCCACAGGGGCGGCGTAACCTGGGCGGGAACATCAACATTCGTAACCTCAACCTGGCGATGGTTAACCCGATATTTTCACGCGGGGAAAAAGCGGCAGGGATGCTCAGTGCGAATCTGCGCCTGGCGGGTAACGCTCAAAGCCCGCAGCTGTTCGGTCAGATGCAGCTAAACGGCGTGGATATCGACGGCAACTTTATGCCGTTTGATATGCAGCCCAGCCAGATTGCGATGAACTTTAACGGCATGAGTTCGACGATTGCGGGTGTGGTACGCACCGGGCAGGGGCAGATCAACCTCAGCGGCGATGCCGACTGGAGCCAGCTGGATAACTGGCGCGCGCGGATTGCAGCGAAGGGCAGCAAAGTGCGGATCACCGTGCCGCCAATGGTGCGCCTCGACGTCTCGCCTGACGTGGTGTTTGAAGCCACGCCGAGCCTCTTTACCCTCGACGGACGGGTAGATGTGCCGTGGGCGCGTATCGTGGTGCACGATGTGCCGGAAAGCGCGGTCGGCGTCTCCAGCGACGAGGTGATGCTCGATAAAAATCTGCAGCCGGTTGAGCAGAAAAGCGCGGGTATCCCCATCAACAGCAACCTGATTGTCCATGTCGGCAATAACGTACGGCTGGATGCCTTTGGCCTGAAGGCACGACTGACGGGCGATCTGAAGGTGGCGCAGGATAAACAGGGGCTGGGACTGAACGGGCAAATCACGATTCCGGAAGGACGTTTCCATGCGTATGGTCAGGATCTGATTGTGCGTAAAGGCGAACTGCTGTTCTCCGGTCCACCGGATCAGCTGCTGCTGAAAATCGAAGCGATCCGTAATCCTGACGCGACCGAAAATGACGTGATTGCGGGCGTTCGCGTGACCGGCTCTGCCGACGAACCGAAAGCGGAGATTTTCTCTGACCCGGCGATGTCGCAGCAGGAGGCGCTCTCTTATCTGCTACGCGGACAGGGTCTGGAGAGCGGTCAGAGCGACAGTGCGGCAATGACATCAATGTTAGTCGGTCTGGGGGTTGCACAAAGTGGTCAGGTTGTGGGTAAAATCGGCGAGACGTTCGGCGTAAGCAATCTGGCACTGGACACCCAGGGCGTTGGTGACTCTTCGCAGGTGGTGGTCAGCGGCTATGTACTGCCGGGTCTGCAGGTAAAATATGGCGTGGGGATCTTTGACTCTCTGGCAACACTCACGCTACGCTATCGCCTGATGCCTAAGCTATATCTGGAAGCAGTGTCCGGCGTAGACCAGGCACTGGATTTGCTCTATCAGTTTGAGTTTTAGCAATGCGAATATTTGTCTACGGCAGTTTACGAACCAAGCAGGGCAACAGCCACTGGATGACTAACGCCCAGTTGCTGGGAAATTACGATATCGAAAACTACCAGTTGTACAGTCTGGGCCACTATCCAGGCGCGGTTCCGGGTGAAGGAACGGTACAGGGTGAGGTTTATCGTATCGATAACGCCACGCTTGCCGAACTTGATGCCCTGCGCACCAGGGGCGGGGAATACGCTCGCCAGTTGATCCAGACTCCCTACGGAAGTGCATGGATGTATGTGTATCAGCGTCCGGTTGAAGGGTTAACGCGAATTGAAAGCGGTAACTGGTTAGACCGGGATCGGTACTAAAAAAGAGAACGCCACCGCAAGGTGGCGTTCTCTTTTATACGGCTATACTGCGTCCTGCCGCAGCTTAAAGATCTGTACCGTACCCAGCAGCTGTTCCGCCTGACGATGCATCGCCCGCGCTGCCGCAGACGATTCCTGTGAGAGGGTGGCGTTTTGCTGGGTGGCGGTATCCATATGTGTCACCGCCACGTTCACCTGATCGATCCCCGTGCTCTGCTCAAGGCTGGCGTGGGAAATCGCGTCGATCAGTTCACTGACCTTGCTGACGCTGTGCAGAATATCGGCCATCGCCGCCCCGGCCTGTTTCACCTGGCCGTTACCTTCATCAATACGGCTCACCGAGCGGTCAATAAGCAGCCGAATATCTTTGGCTGCGGCCGCCGAGCGTTGCGCCAGCGCCCGGACTTCGGCGGCGACGACCGCAAATCCCCGGCCTTCCGCACCGGCACGGGCCGCTTCCACCGCGGCGTTCAGCGCCAGAATATTGGTCTGGAAAGCGATACTGTCAATCATGCCGATGATGGTGTTGATCTCACTGGAAAAATTGTGGATCTCACTCATCGTCTGCACCGCGCGTTCGACCGCCTCTTCACCCTGACGGGCGACCTGGCGGGCATTTCGCGCCAGATCGCTTGCCGTCCGCGAGTGCTCCGCATTGCTCTTCACCACCGACGTCAGCTCTTCCATTGAGGCCGCGGTCTGCTCCAGCGCGCTGGCCTGCGCCTCGTTGCGCGAAGAGAGTTCATGGCTGCCGCTGGCAATCTGCGCGGAAGCGGTGGCGATGGTTTCGGTGCCGTTACGCACGCCGGAGACGATCCGCGTCAGGTTGTCATTCATCTCCTGCAGTGCCCGCATCAGCTCTGCCGTCTCGTCGCGTCCTGTAACGGAAAAGCGCGACTGCAAATCACCGGCGGCGACCGTCCGGGCGATGCTGACCGCCTGCGCCAGCGGACGGGTGATGCTGCGCACCAGCCACCAGGTGACCAGCATTCCGGCGGCCAGCGTCAATGCCATCGCCAGAATCAACATCCATTTGGTCTCCTGATACTTTTCCTGATTACGGGCAATGGTCTGCTGCTGCAGCGTTTTTGCGTGCTGCAGCGTACGGGCAACCACGTTGTCGATCATTTTGGTCGGTTCACGATCGATGCCGGTCACCTGCCTGTCGACACGCTGAGCGCTGGTGGCGTCGCGTTCCTGCCAGCCGGCCAGCGCGGCCAGGTATTTCTGCTCAAGCCCGGCGTGGATCTCAAGCGTTGCCAGCACCGGCTGGTTATCCATGCCAATTTTCGGCAGCAGCTGGCTCAGGCGGGTCAGCAGCGCCTGAGTGTTCCGGCTTTCCGCGATAAACGCGTTTTTGTATTTATCGAACGCCTGCTGGCTCTGCGCGCCGCGGATCAGGGTGTTTTTCCACTCCTGCACCTGAATTTTGAACTGCACCTGGGCATTACGCGCGGTGTCGATACTGTCGGTGATGGTCTGTTCCATCGCCATGACCTGCGCATTTTGCGCCCGGCTGTCGCTGTTAATCAGCAGGCCACGCAGGCCAATAAAAAAGGTCGCAAGCAGCAGAAGCGCCGCCAGAAGGCCCAGACGCTGCCCGATGGAGAGTGTGTTGAGTTTCATTATTTCCCGTTATGTCTAAAAGCGATTGCGGTTACGTCACGGGAGGTATCGACCTCTGGCAGGCAGACTTTAAGGGGCAACGTGGCGTTAAGGCAGGAAATAAAAGCTATCTAATTAATATGGCGAGATAAAACGTCTTTGTGACATTTTTGTGACATTTGCGCGGGCAAAAAAAACGCCCCGACCTGCGGGGCGTGGTATTGATGGCGAGAATTACTTCTTCGCTGCGCGTTCGAAAGAGGCGATGATTTCCGCTTTCGCCGCTTCGGCGTTGTCCCAGCCGTCAACTTTAACCCATTTGCCTTTTTCGAGGTCTTTGTAGTGCTCGAAGAAGTGGGTGATCTGCGCTTTCAGCAGCTCTGGCAGGTCGTTCACGTCTTTGATGTGATCGTACTCTTTGCTCAGTTTGGTGTGCGGCACGGCAACCAGTTTCGCATCTTCGCCGGATTCGTCGGTCATTTTCAGGACGCCAACCGGACGGCAGCGGATCACAGAGCCTGGCTCCAGTGGGTACGGCGTTGGGACCAGAACGTCAACCGGATCACCGTCCAGAGACAGGGTGTGGTTGATGTAGCCGTAGTTGCACGGATAGAACATCGCAGTTGACATGAAACGGTCAACGAACAGCGCGCCGCTCTCTTTGTCCACTTCGTATTTGATAGGATCTGCGTTAGCCGGGATTTCGATAACAACGTAGATGTCTTCAGGCAGTTCTTTACCCGCAGGGACGTTGAGTAAGCTCATGTCTGTGTCCTTTAAAATGGATGGTAAACAAGTGGCGAGTATTATAGCCAACTCGCGCTGAAAGTCTTCGCTTGTTTTCGCCATCCTCTGCCGTCATCTGCCATTTTCAGACCCTTTCCATGACAGAAAAATCCATAAACGCAGTCGCATTTTTCATGACTAAATGAAAGCGATTACAAACTTGTGATTAACGTTTTATTCACTTTTCCGAAGTGTGATGTAACGCAATCCGTTACATCTCGCATTGTCTATAGTTTCTGCGCAGAACATCTTTTAGCCAATCATAATCTACCCTACGAGGACGCACTTATGTGGAAGCGCTTACTTCTTGTCACAGCAGTTTCAGCAGCTATGTCGTCTATGGCGATGGCTGCACCATTAACCGTCGGATTTTCACAGGTCGGGTCGGAGTCCGGGTGGCGCGCAGCGGAAACCAACGTCGCGAAAAGTGAGGCGCAGAAGCGCGGCATTACGCTGAAAATCGCTGACGGTCAGCAAAAACAAGAGAACCAGATCAAAGCCGTACGCTCCTTTATCGCGCAGGGCGTCGACGCCATCTTTATCGCCCCCGTCGTAGCGACGGGCTGGGAGCCGGTGCTGAAAGAGGCCAAAGACGCCGAAATTCCGGTTTTCCTCCTCGACCGCTCTATCGATGTTAAAGACAAATCTCTCTATATGACCACCGTCACCGCCAACAACATTCTCGAAGGTCAGCTGATTGGCGACTGGCTGGTGAAACAGGTTGACGGTAAGCCGTGTAACGTCGTTGAGCTGCAGGGCACCGTGGGCGCAAGCGTGGCTATCGACCGTAAGAAAGGCTTTGCCGAAGCCATTGCCAAAGCGCCAAACATCAAAATTATTCGTTCTCAGTCCGGCGACTTTACCCGCAGTAAGGGCAAAGAGGTCATGGAGAGCTTTATTAAGGCGGAAAACAACGGCAAGAACATCTGCATGGTATACGCCCACAACGATGACATGGCGATCGGCGCCATCCAGGCCATTAAAGAGGCGGGGCTGAAGCCGGGCAAAGATATCCTCACCGGCTCGATCGACGGCGTGCCGGATATCTACAAAGCGATGATGGACGGCGAAGCGAACGCCAGCGTAGAGCTGACGCCAGACATGGCGGGCCCGGCGTTTGATGCGCTGGAGAAATACAAAAAAGACGGCACCCTGCCTGAGAAGCTGACCATCACCAAATCGACCCTCTACCTGCCAGATACGGCCAAAGAAGAGTTAGAGAAGAAGAAAAACATGGGCTACTAAGGCTTTTCCCCCTCTCCCTGACCGGGAGAGGGCCAACCTGAGGGGGAAATCATGAGCGCAGCACAACAGCAGGAGATCCTCCGCACAGAGGGATTGAGCAAGTTTTTCCCCGGCGTAAAGGCGCTGGATAACGTTGATTTCAGCCTGCGTCGCGGTGAGATCATGGCGTTGCTTGGGGAGAACGGTGCCGGGAAATCGACGCTGATCAAAGCCCTGACCGGCGTTTACCACGCCGATCGCGGCACTATCTGGCTGGAAGGGAAGGCCATTTCAGCCAAAAATACCGCCCACGCTCAACAGCTGGGCATTGGCACGGTCTATCAGGAAGTGAACCTGCTGCCGAACATGTCGGTGGCGGACAATCTGTTTATTGGCCGGGAGCCGAGGCGTTTTGGCCTGATCCGCCGTAAAGAGATGGAGGCGCGGGCGACGGCGCTGATGGCCTCCTACGGTTTTTCGCTCGACGTGCGCGAGCCGCTGAACCGCTTTTCCGTGGCGATGCAGCAGATTGTGGCTATTTGCCGCGCCATCGATCTTTCGGCCAAAGTGCTGATCCTTGATGAACCGACCGCCAGCCTGGACACGCAGGAGGTGGAGATGCTCTTCACCCTGATGCGTCAGCTGCGCGATCAGGGCGTCAGCCTGATTTTTGTCACCCATTTTCTCGATCAGGTCTACGCCGTCAGCGATCGTATCACGGTGCTGCGCAACGGCGGTTTTGTCGGCTGCCGTGAAACCCGCGAGCTGCCGCAGATTGAGCTGGTCAAAATGATGCTGGGCCGCGAGCTGGATAGCCACGCGCTCCAGCGCGCGGGCCGTACGCTGCTGAGTGATAAACCGGTCGCCGCCTTCAGCAACTTCGGCAAAAAAGGGGTGATCGCGCCGTTTGATCTGGCGGTGCGTCCCGGTGAGATTGTCGGCCTGGCGGGCCTGTTAGGCTCGGGGCGTACCGAAACGGCCGAAGTGATCTTCGGGATCAAGCCTGCCGACAGCGGCAGCGCGCTGATTAAAGGCAAGTCACAAACCCTGCGTTCACCGCATCAGGCCTCGTGTCTTGGGGTGGGTTTCTGCCCGGAGGATCGCAAAACCGACGGCATTATCGCCGCCGCCTCGGTGCGGGAAAATATCATTCTGGCGCTGCAGGCGCAGCGCGGATGGCTACGGCCGCTCCCGCGTAAAGAGCAGAACGCCATTGCCGAACGCTTTATCCGTCAGCTGGGGATCCGCACCCCGAGCGCGGAACAGCCGATTGAGTTTCTCTCCGGCGGTAACCAGCAGAAGGTGCTGCTTTCCCGCTGGCTGCTGACCAAACCTCAGTTCCTGATCCTCGATGAACCGACGCGCGGTATCGACGTCGGGGCGCATGCGGAGATCATTCGTCTGATCGAAACGCTGTGCGCGGACGGGCTGGCGCTGCTGGTTATCTCGTCCGAGCTGGAAGAGCTGGTGGGCTATGCCGATCGGGTCATTATCATGCGCGACCGCAAACAGGTGGCAGAGATCCCGCTGGAGAAACTGTCCGTTCCGGCGATCATGAATGCCATCGCGGCATAAGGAGGGACATCGTGATGCCTCGTTCGCTTTCTCAGCCGGGGGAAACCCGGCGCCGCTTCAGCTGGCCAACCGGCACGCCGCAAGTTGCCGCCCTGCTGCTGGTGCTGCTGGTCGACAGCCTGGTCGCGCCGCATTTTTTCCAGATTATCGTGCAGGACGGTCGCCTGTTTGGTAGCCCGATCGATATCTTAAACCGCGCCGCTCCCGTGGCTCTGCTGGCGATCGGAATGACGCTGGTGATTGCCACCGGCGGGATAGATCTGTCGGTTGGGGCAATTATGGCGATTTCCGGCGCCACTGCCGCCTCAATGACCGTCGCCGGACACAGCCTGCCGGTGGTGCTGCTGGCGGCGCTCGGGTCCGGGGTGCTGGCTGGCCTGTGGAACGGCGTGCTGGTGGCGATCCTGCGTATTCAGCCGTTTGTCGCCACGCTGATTTTAATGGTCGCCGGGCGCGGCGTTGCGCAGCTGATCACCTCCGGGCAGATTGTCACCTTTAACTCGCCGGGTCTGGCGTGGCTCGGCAGCGGCAAACTGCTCTATTTCCCGACGCCGGTGATGATTACCCTGGCAACGCTGGTGGTGTTCTGGATCTTCACCCGTAAAACGGCGCTCGGGATGTTTATTGAAGCGGTGGGGATCAACATCCGCGCGGCGCGTAACGCCGGGGTGAACACCCGTCTGATGGTGATGCTGACCTATGTGCTGAGCGGCGTTTGCGCCGCCATCGCCGGGATTATCGTCGCGGCGGATATTCGTGGCGCCGATGCCAACAACGCCGGGCTATGGCTCGAACTGGATGCGATCCTGGCGGTGGTGATCGGCGGCGGCTCGCTGATGGGCGGGCGTTTTAACCTGCTGCTGTCGGTCGTCGGGGCGTTGATTATTCAGGGAATGAATACCGGCATTCTGCTCTCCGGTTTCCAGCCGGAGCTCAACCAGGTGGTGAAAGCGGTGGTCGTGCTCTGCGTACTGATCGTCCAGTCACCGCGCTTTGTGAGCATCATTAAGGGGATCCGCGGTCATGATAAAACGTAATTTACCGCTAATGATCACGCTCGGGGTGTTTGTGCTGGGCTACCTCTACTGCCTGACCCAGTTCCCCGGCTTCGCCTCTACGCGTGTTATTTGCAACATTCTGACCGATAACGCCTTTTTAGGCATTATCGCCGTCGGGATGACCTTTGTGA
>JAFACP010000206.1 GCA_023425455.1 Pseudomonadota bacterium
CATCTTGCGGATCGATCGGGTGCGCATCCACGCCACCTTCACGCAGACCCGCCAGCACTGCCGCGCCAGAATTCAGGGAGACTTCGCGTTCAGCTGAGGTGCCGCCAGACAGGACCGCAATTTTATCAGCCATGGCGCTCGTCCTCCTGAGTTTGCGGCTTCAGTTTGATTTCGGCTAAGGTACGGGCGATTTTGCCGATATTTCCCGCACCCTGAACCAGAATCAAATCGTTGCCGGTCAACACCGGCGCCAAAATATCAGCCGCCAGCGCCGGGTCAGAAACCAAAATCGGGTCCACTTTTCCACGACCGCGAATGGTACGACACAAAGAACGGCTGTCCGCGCCAGGGATCGGCGTTTCACCGGCAGAGTAAACATCCAGCATCAGCAGGGTATCGACCTGGGAGAGCACGCTGGCAAAATCGTCATACAGATCGCGGGTGCGCGTGAAACGGTGCGGCTGGAAGACCATCACCAGATTTTTATCCGGCCAGCCCGCCCGCGCCGCCTTGATGGTTGCATCCACCTCAGTAGGGTGATGCCCATAGTCATCGACCAGCATTGCGGTGCCAGCTTTGCCATTGACGTTTTCCAGAGGAAACTCGCCGAGAAAATCGAAGCGTCGTCCTGTTCCCTGGAAACTTTCCAGCGCACGCAGAATCGCATCATCATCGATGCCTTCTTCCGTCGCCACCGCAACGGCCGCCGCTGCGTTCAGGGCATTGTGACGTCCCGGCGCGTTGAGGGTAACGTGCAGCAGCTCTTTGTCCTGACGCGCGAGCGTGAAATGCCCCTGTGCGCCGGTCTGGGTGTACTCTTCCACCCGAACATCAGCATCTTCGCTAAAACCGTAAGTCGTAATCTGACGCCCGACGCGCGGCAGCAGCTCGCGGATCACCGGATCGTCAACGCACATTACCGCACGACCATAAAACGGCAAATTGTGCAGGAAATTAATAAACGTCTGCTTTAAATTTTCGAAGTCACCCTGGTAGGTGTCCATATGGTCGGCTTCGATGTTGGTGACAATCGCCACCATCGGCTGCAGATGCAGGAACGACGCATCGCTCTCATCGGCTTCCGCGATCAGATAACGGCTATGCCCCAGACGCGCGTGCACACCCGCCGCTTTCACCAGACCACCGTTAACGAAGGTGGGATCGAGGCCCGCTTCAGCATAAATGCTCGATACCATGGCGGTGGTCGTGGTCTTGCCGTGCGTCCCGGCAACCGCAATGCCGTGACGGAAACGCATCAGTTCTGCCAGCATTTCCGCGCGACGAATGACCGGAATACGCGCCTCATGCGCCGCCACAATTTCCGGGTTATCGGCAGAGATTGCGCTGGAGACCACCACCACGCTCGCATCGCGCACATTTTCCGGGCGATGATTAAAATAGATAGTCGCCCCAAGCGACGCCAGCTGCTGCGTAACAGGGTTTGGCGCCAGATCAGAACCGCTGATCTGGTAACCTTCGTTAGCTAACACTTCGGCAATACCGCCCATGCCCGCACCACCGATGCCGACAAAGTGAATGTGCCGGACGCGACGCATCTCGGGCACAATTGAACGCAGTTTCGCCAGTTGTTGTGTATTCATTATCTAAACGCCATCGACTACTTCAAAAAAATTCGTGCAGCGCAACACGCGCTGCGAGGGTTAAGCCTGGGCTGCCAGACTCACTTCGTTTGCCACCCGCTCCGTTGCATCCGGGATAGCGGTCGCGCGCGCGCGTTGCGCCATCTCGAGTAATACTTCCCGGTTCCAGCCCGCCAGGGTGGTGGCGACCGCGTCGGCGGTGAATTGCGGCTGCTCAAATATTTTTGCGGCGCCGGCCTTTTCAAGCGGCAACGCATTCCAGTACTGCTGTCTGTCCTTGTGCTGGAATGGCACAAACAGGGCAGGTAACCCTGCGGCGGCGATCTCACTCACCGTCAACGCGCCGGAGCGACAGACCACGACATCGGCCCATGCATAAGCGGCAGCCATGTCATCGATAAATTCGGTAACCTTATGCTGCGGCTGACCTTCATCGGCGTAAGCCTGCTCAACCGTTTGCTGAGCGCCCTTGCCGCTTTGATGCCAGATAGTGATGGCATCACCCAGCTGTGCAGCAACCTGCGGCATCGTCTGGTTCAAAATACGGGCCCCCTGGGAGCCGCCGACCACCAGCACACGTACCGCGCCTTCCCGTCCCTTCAGACGCTCATCTGGCAACGGCAGCGCCAGCACATCCACGCGCACCGGGTTACCCACAACGTCAGCCTGCGCAAACGCCCCGGGGAATGCCTGCATCACTTTGGTGGCGATTTTCGCCAGCCACTTGTTGGTCAACCCGGCAATACCGTTCTGCTCATGCAGGACAACAGGAATACCCAGCGACCACGCCGCCAGTCCGCCGGGGCCGGATACGTAGCCGCCCATCCCCAGAACGACATCGGGCTTAAAGCGTTTCATCAGGGCACGTGCCTGGCGCCAGGCGTTAAAAATACGCACAGGCGCGAGAAGCTGCGCCTTCAGCCCTTTTCCACGCAGGCCTGAAATACGAATAAAGTCGATCTCAATACCGTGTTTCGGCACCAGACCGGCTTCCATGCGATCCGCGGTTCCCAGCCAGCGTACCTGCCAGCCCTGCGCCATTAAATGGTGCGCAACCGCCAGCCCTGGGAACACATGCCCGCCGGTACCGCCAGCCATCACCATTAACCGCTTCGGTTGATTCATCGTGAACCTCGTGTAAACGCCTGGGCTTTTTCCAGACGCGTCTCATAATCGATGCGCAATAAAAACATGATCGCCGTCGACATAATCAACAGGCTGGAGCCACCGTAACTGATTAACGGCAGCGTCAGACCTTTGGTCGGCAGCATACCCGCTGCAGCCCCGACGTTAACCAACGCCTGGAAGCTAAACCAGATGCCAATTGAGCAGGCCAGAAAACCGGAGAAACGGTGATCGATTTCCAGCGCCTTTCGGCCAATCGACATGGCGCGGAAAGCGACGAAGAATACCATTAATAACGCTAATACCACACCGATATAACCCAGCTCCTCGGCAATAATGGAGAAGATGAAGTCGGTGTGCGCTTCCGGTAAATACTCAAGTTTTTGTACTGAATTCCCCAGACCTTGTCCCCAGAGCTCACCGCGACCAAAGGCCATAAGCGACTGCGTCAGCTGGTAGCCGCTACCGAAGGGATCTTCCCACGGGTTCCAGAAAGAGGTCACGCGGCGGATACGATAAGGCTCAGCGAGGATCAGCAGTACAACGGCGGAAATGCCCATGCCGATGATAGCGATGAACTGCCACAGCTTCGCGCCAGCAAGGAACAACATCGCCAGCGTAGTGACGAACAGCACGACCACGGTCCCCAGGTCAGGCTGCGCCAGCAGCAGAACCGCCAGCACCAGAATCACCCCCATCGGTTTTAAGAAGCCGCGAAGGTTGTTGCGCACCTCATCCACTTTACGTACCAGGTAGTTCGCCAGATAGCAGAACAGCGAAAGCTTGGTGAACTCTGCAGGCTGGATACGTAGCGGGCCAAACGCAATCCAGCGCGATGCACCGTTAACGGAACTGCCAACCACCAGTACAATCAGCAGCATGATGATTGATGCAATCAGCATTGCCGTGCTGTAGCGCTGCCAGAACTCCATCGGCAGGCGTAGCGTCACCAGCGCCAGACAGAACGCCAGAATGATGTACAGGCCATCGCGTTTAGCAAACAGGAAAGGATCGTTCGCCAGCCTCTGCCCTACGGGCATTGATGCGGAGGTCACCATGATAAAACCTACAGCCGCCAGCCCCATCGTCAGCCAGAACAGCGTGCGATCGTACATGATCAGGCTGTCGTTATCCTTCTGGCGAGAGCCCATCACCCAGCCTTTAAGCGCCGCAAACAGCCACGCCAGGATCCCAAATCCTGGCAGACGCGGCATTCTCAGGCGGGGGAGAGATAAACGCATCAGCCTAACTCCTTCGCCAGGCGGGTAAATACATCACCACGCTGTTCGAAATTCTTGAATTGATCGAGGCTGGCGCAGGCCGGAGAGAGCAGCACCATATCGCCGGCTTTCACCCGCGGCGCGATCAGCTTCATCGCCTGTTCCATTGTTTCGGTTTGCTCAGCAATATCCGGACGCAGTTCAGCCAGCTCACCACCGTCACGGCCAAAACAGTAGAGACGGATGTTATCGCCGGCGAGATAACGCTTGAGCGAGGAAAAATCGGCCGATTTACCGTCGCCACCCAATAACAGATGCAGTGTGCCTTCAACATGCAAGCCGTTCAGCGCGGCCTCAGTGCTCCCCACGTTGGTCGCTTTGGAGTCATTGATCCAGCGTACGCCGTTATGCTCCAGCGCCAGCTGGAAGCGATGTGCCAGCCCCGTAAAGGTAGTTAACGCCTGCAGGCTGGATGAACGCGGCAACCCCACGGCGTCCGCCAGCGCCAGCGCGGCCAGCGCATTGGTGTAGTTATGCTGTCCGGAAAGCTTCATCTCTTTCACATTCAGCACTTTTTCCCCTTTCACGCGCAGCCAGGTTTCTCCCTGCTGACGGTTCAGGTGGTAATCACCCATGGTGATACCAAAGCTGATGCAACGTTCATCCGCTCCCCGTACCGGCATGGTCAACGCATCATCCGCATTCACCACGCACACGCGGGCATTTTCATAGATGCGTAGTTTGGCCGCACGGTACTGCTGCAGACCAAACGGATAGCGATCCATATGATCTTCCGTTACGTTGAGGATCGTCGCAGCCGCAGCATGAAGACTGGTGGTGGTTTCCAGCTGGAAGCTTGAAAGTTCAAGCACATACAGCTCGCAGTCGTGATCCAGCAGCATCAGCGCGGGCAGACCAATATTGCCGCCAACGCCCACGTTCATTCCGGCAGCTTTCGCCATTTCACCGACCAGCGTGGTAACCGTGCTTTTCCCGTTTGAACCGGTAATGGCGATCACCGGCGCCTGCGCTTCACGGCAAAACAGCTCGATATCACCGACAATTTCCACGCCAGCGTCCGCAGCGGCACTCAGTGAAGGATGCGCCAGCGCCATTCCCGGGCTTGCGACAATCAGATCGGCTGCCAGCAGCCAGTCGTCATTCAGACCCCCAAGGTGGCGTTCAACCTGTTCCGGTAGCTTGTCCAGACCCGGCGGAGAAACACGCGTATCCATCACGCGCGGCGTCACGCCGCGGGCGAGGAAACAGTCCACGCAGGAAAGGCCTGTCAGACCTAACCCGATGATAACGACTTTTTTACCCTGGTAATCTGCCATGATTAACGTACCTTCAGCGTTGCCAGGCCAATCAGCACCAGCATCAGCGAAATAATCCAGAAGCGCACAATAACGCGCGGTTCCGGCCAGCCTTTCAGTTCATAGTGGTGGTGAATCGGCGCCATCCGGAAGATGCGCTGACCGCGCAGCTTGAAGGAGCCGACCTGCAAAATCACCGACAGCGTTTCCACGACAAACACCCCGCCCATAATCACCAGCAGGAACTCCTGACGCAGTAACACCGCGATAATGCCTAACGCACCGCCCAGTGCCAGCGAACCGACATCGCCCATAAAGACCTGAGCCGGATAGGTGTTAAACCACAGGAAGCCGAGACCCGCGCCGACGATTGCCGTACAGACGATCACCAGCTCACCCGCATGACGCAAATAGGGAATGTGCAGGTAGTTAGCAAAGTTCATGTTACCGGTCGCCCACGCCACCAGCGCAAAGCCAGCCGCAACGAAGACGGTTGGCATAATCGCCAGGCCATCCAGGCCGTCCGTCAGGTTAACGGCGTTGCCGGTCCCGACAATCACGAAATAGGCCAGCAGGATATAGAGCACGCCGAGCTGAGGCATAATGTCCTTGAAGAACGGCACCACCAGCTCTGTCGCCGGTGTATCTTTACCTGCCAGATACAGCGCAAACGCAACGCCCAGCGCGATCACCGACATCCAGAAATACTTCCAGCGCGCGATCAGACCTTTGGTATCCTTACGCACCACTTTGCGGTAGTCATCGACAAAACCGATCACCCCGTAGCCCACCAGCACCACCAGCACGCACCAGACGTACGGGTTAGAGGGATAGGCCCACAGCAGCACAGAGACCACGATAGCGGTCAGGATCATGATCCCGCCCATGGTCGGCGTGCCGCGTTTGCTAAAGTGCGACTCCGGACCGTCGTTACGCACAACCTGGCCAAAAGAGAGTTTTTGCAGACGGGCAATCATGCGCGGGCCCATCCACAACGAGATGAACAGCGCAGTCAGCAGGCTGACAATGGCGCGAAACGTCAGATAGGAAAAGACGTTAAAGCCTGAATAATATTTGACCAAATGTTCGGCCAGCCACACTAACATGTCCCGTTCTCCTGTAATGCGTGCACCACCTCTTCCATGGCGGCACTACGTGAACCTTTCACTAACACAGTCACAATTTGTTTTTCTGTCATCAACGTTTTAAGACGCGCTATCAGGGCCGCTTTATCAGCAAAATGCTCACCAACGCCGCTGGCCTGCGCAATAGCCTGGCTC
>JAFACP010000424.1 GCA_023425455.1 Pseudomonadota bacterium
TAGACCGCCACCTGCGCATAAATGCCGTCCGGCAGCGCCTCAACGTCCGCGTTCGGGTCCAGATCAATCGTCGCCAGCACGCCGTCAGTACCTGGCACGACCGTCAGCGACTGCAGGGCACCCTGCGCCTGATAAGAGCCGCCGGGCACCACCGGCAGAATGCTGGCGAGTTTGCCGGAGAAGACCTGCCCCGGCAGCGCGTTAAAGACCACCTCGGCATCATCACCCGGCTTCAGACGCAGCAACGAGTTCTGACGGAACTGGGCCACGATCTGCCGTTTCTGCTCAGGGATAAAAACCATCACCGGACGCAAAGGCAGGGCCGCCGCATAGGTACCGGGGCGGATCAACACCTGCGTGACATAGCCGCTGCTGGGTGCGCGCACCACGGTCTGTTCGAGGTTGTATCGGGCTTCAGCTAACTGCGCACGCAGGGAGGCAATTTGCGACTGCTCGCCGTTCGCCATGCTGTCTAACTGGCTCTGGATCTGAGTCTGCTCAGCCACTGACCCTTTGACCATCGCATCCTGGGCCAGATAGTTTTGCCGCGCGTTGTCGATGTCGCTTTCAGAGAACGGATTGACCTTCGCCTGGCTGCCCTTCAGGTAGCGTTGATAATCCTTATACAGGCGGTCACGCTCTGCAGAAACCCGGATCGTATTTGCCTGTGCGGCCGCAAGCTGCGCTTTCAGCGCATCGATATTGTGCACGGCGGTGACAAGGTCGGCCTGCAGTCGATCCACCCGCGCCTGATAACGGCCGGGATCGATTTTAAATAACACCTCACCTTTTTGAATGAGCTGATTGTTTTTATTCGTCACTTCGCTGACCACACCCGTCACCTGCGGCGTAATGGGGATAGAAATAACCGCTTTTTGCGCCGTAAAGGTATATGGATGGTTGTAATTCATGATCAGGATGAGGCCCGCACAATAAAGACGCCCCCTAATGTGGCGGTCGCCAGCGTCCATTGATTGACCGGAATGCGAAATATTTTAAATACCGCCCAGGCAAACGCCACGTAGGTCAGAATAATCAATAAATCCATGATTAATGCTCCTGCGTGTGGTTATCTGCTGGGCTGGCTTGCGCCACAAACTGCTTCATTTCCAGCGCCGCCACCCGTTTTGCCAGCGCGTCAAGCCCGGCATTTTTCTCGCGCTCGCGCTGAGGTTGTTGCATCCCCCAGCCACGCTCAGGCTGGTACAGCGTGGCCCATATCCACAGGAGCGGCCAGATGGCGTGAAGGGTAAACAGGCTAATCCACCCTGCCGTATGAATGGCATCGGCATGGGGATGGTTACGTTTTTTAGCCATGTTGTAGGGAATATCATGAATGGCGATGATGCCGTAAAAGAGAACCAGAAAAACAAAGATCAATACGCCCAGCGCAAAATAATTGAGAAACATATTTTCCTCACTCAAACAACGTCAACACATTAACGCCAATACATTATGGTGCCCACACACATACCTTCCCGCACGCAGGTCCGGGCTCTGATTATTCGAAGAATGTGGGCGGCGCTTTTTTCTTATAACGCGGTGCAGACTGCACAAACGTGAATCACGATATCCTCAGGATTCGACGGGATTAACCTTACACGTTGAGCGTAATCCAGGTTACGGGTTTTCGCCATATCACACTTAAGTAAAATTGTTTTAGCTTAAGGTGTTGTCGACCGACCTTCTGCCGCCGACGGGTAAAACAGAATTTGCTTTTGATCACACCCGGACAAATCCGCATAAATATTTTTTGTGAATTCAATCACAATCCAGAAACAAACAGGTAAATGTTAAATGTGATTATCATCACAAAATACCCCCATCTCTTGCGTTTTTATGGCCGTTGTCTTTTTTTTATGCACCAATTTTGTGATGGTGATCACTTCATTATTATCCGTACCCCCTACATTTACGTGACCACGATCACACAAAATTCCACTGTCTGGACAGTTGAACGATTCAGTGCCAGATTTCACAGCATCAGAACAGGGTCCGGCTACCTCTGCCGCCTCACATTAACAATAAACCTCGGGCAGCAAGCCTAAGCGTAAACAGAAGAAGGGGTGTTTTATGTCATCCGATTTCAAGATCAAAGTTCAAAGCTTTGGTCGTTTCCTCAGCAACATGGTGATGCCAAATATCGGCGCGTTTATCGCGTGGGGTATTATCACTGCATTGTTCATTCCGACAGGATGGTTGCCTAACGAAACACTGGCAAAACTTGTTGGCCCAATGATTACCTACCTGCTGCCGCTGCTCATCGGTTTTACCGGTGGTCGTCTGGTTGGCGGCGATCGTGGTGGCGTCGTGGGCGCGATCACCACCATGGGCGTGATCGTCGGTGCGGATATGCCGATGTTCCTCGGTGCGATGATTGCAGGCCCGCTTGGCGGCTGGGCAATTAAACATTTCGACGCCTGGGTTGACGGTAAAATCCGCTCTGGCTTCGAAATGCTGGTGAACAACTTCTCCGCTGGCATCATCGGTATGATCCTGGCGATTCTGGCGTTCCTCGGCATCGGTCCTGCGGTTGAAGTGCTGTCCAAAATTCTGGCCGCTGGCGTTAACTTCATGGTTGCGCACGATATGCTGCCGCTGGCGTCTATCTTTGTTGAACCGGCGAAAATCCTGTTCCTCAACAACGCCATCAACCACGGCATCTTCTCGCCGCTGGGGATCCAGCAGTCTCATGAACTTGGCAAGTCCATCTTCTTCCTGATTGAAGCGAACCCGGGCCCAGGTATGGGTGTGCTGCTGGCGTACATCTTCTTCGGCCGCGGCAGCGCGAAGCAGTCTGCTGGCGGTGCGGCAATCATCCACTTCCTGGGGGGTATCCACGAAATTTACTTCCCGTACGTGCTGATGAACCCACGTCTGATCCTGGCCGTTATCCTCGGCGGTATGACGGGCGTGTTCACGCTGAGCGTGCTGAACGGTGGCCTGGTCTCTCCTGCCTCTCCAGGTTCTATCCTGGCGGTGCTGGCCATGACGCCAAAAGGCGCTTACTTCGCGAACATCGCCGCTATCTTTGCGGCAATGGCGGTCTCCTTCGTGGTCTCCTCTATCCTGCTGAAAACCAGCAAAGTGAAAGAAGAGGATGACATTGAAGCGGCAACCCGTCGTATGCAGGACATGAAAGCGGAATCCAAAGGCGCAACGCCGCTGGCGGCTGGCGATGTCTCTAATGACCTGAGCCACGTGCGTAAGATCATCGTAGCCTGCGACGCCGGTATGGGCTCCAGCGCAATGGGTGCCGGGGTGCTGCGTAAGAAAGTGCAGGATGCGGGCCTGAGCAATATCTCCGTCACCAACAGCGCGATTAACAGCCTGCCGCCGGATGTTGACCTGGTCATCACCCACCGCGATCTGACCGAACGCGCCATGCGCCAGGTTCCTCAGGCACAGCATATTTCGCTGACGAACTTCCTCGACAGCGGCCTGTACACCAGCCTGACAGAACGTCTGGTTGCTGCGCAGCGTCACGAAGACAACGAAGTGAAAGTCCGTTCCAGCCTGCAGGATAGCTTTGACGAGAGCGATGACCACCTGTTCAAACTGGGCGCGGAAAACATCTTCCTCGGCCGCACCGCGAGCACCAAAGAAGAGGCGATCCGCTTCGCTGGCGAGCAGCTGGTGAAAGGCGGTTACGTTGAGCCTGAATATGTCGACGCCATGCTTGAGCGCGAAAAACTGACCCCAACTTATCTGGGTGAGTCCATCGCGGTGCCGCACGGCACGGTAGAGGCGAAAGATCGCGTGCTGAAAACCGGCGTGGTGTTCTGCCAGTATCCGCAGGGCGTGCGCTTCGGTGAAGAAGAAGACGATATCGCCCGTCTGGTGATTGGTATCGCTGCACGTAACAACGAGCACATCCAGGTGATCACCAGCCTGACCAACGCGCTGGATGACGAGTCTGTCATTGAGCGTCTGGCCAGCACCACCAGCGTCGATGAAGTCCTGGCGCTGCTGAACAAGTAATCTTGTCCTCTTCCCTCTCCCCATCGGGGAGAGGGCTAGGGTGAGGGGAAATTTACGCGGTTCCTCACCCCAGCCCTCTCGGGTAAAAACATTGATGAAGGTTAACACTATGAAAGCATTACATTTTGGCGCAGGTAATATCGGTCGTGGGTTTATCGGCAAACTGCTGGCAGACGCGGGCATTACGCTGACATTCGCCGATGTGAACCAGGTGGTGCTCGACGCCCTGAATGCCCGTCATAGCTATCAGGTCCACGTGGTGGGCGAAAATGAGCAGGTTGAGACCGTTTCCGGCGTCGACGCCGTCAGCAGCATCGGCGACGAGGTGATCGATCTGATTGCCAGCGTTGACCTGGTCACCACCGCCGTGGGTCCGGTGGTCCTTGAGCGCATCGCCCCTGCGGTCGCGAAAGGGCTGGCGAAACGTAAAGCGCTGGGCATTGAGGCTCCACTGAACATCATCGCCTGTGAGAACATGGTGCGCGGCACCACCCAGCTGAAAGGCCACGTGATGGCCGCCGTCGCCGACGAAGATAAAGCCTGGGTTGAGGCGCATGTCGGCTTCGTCGACTCCGCCGTTGACCGTATCGTGCCGCCATCCGAGTCTGCCACCAACGACCCGCTGGAGGTCACCGTTGAGACCTTCAGCGAGTGGATCGTCGATAAAACACAGTTTAAAGGGGCGCTGCCCGCCATTCCGGGTATGGAACTCACCGACAACCTGATGGCATTTGTCGAACGTAAACTCTTCACGCTGAACACCGGGCATGCTATAACCGCGTACCTCGGTAAATTGGCCGGTCATCAGACCATTCGTGATGCGATTCTCGATGAGAAAATCCGTGACGTGGTAAAAGGGGCGATGGAAGAGAGCGGCGCGGTACTGATCAAACGCTACGGTTTCGATGCTGACAAACATGCCGCCTATATTCAGAAAATCCTCGGCCGTTTTGAAAACCCGTATCTGAAAGATGACGTTGAGCGCGTTGGTCGCCAGCCCCTGCGCAAACTGAGTGCCGGCGATCGCCTGATCAAGCCGCTGCTGGGGACGCTGGAGTACGGCTTACCGCACGCGAACCTGGTCAAAGGGATTGCCGCCGCCATGCACTATCGCAGCGAGCAAGACCCGCAGGCGCAAGAGCTGGCTCAGCTGATCGAGAGTAACGGCCCACAGGCCGCGCTGGCGCAGATTTCTGGTCTGGATGCCAACAGTGACGTGGTTGTGGAGGCGGTTAACGCATATAACGCAACCAAATGATGCAGAATGCGGCGCAGGTTATCCTGCGCCCAAATTACAGATTGTCAGATATGCAGGCAATAATGGAACAAACCCAGGCCTTTGAAAATCGTGTGCTTGAGCGTCTGAATGCTGGCAAAACAGTACGAAGCTTCCTGATTACTGCCGTCGAGTTGCTGACCGAGGCGGTGAATATCCTGGTGCTTCAGGTGTTTCGCAAAGACGACTACGCGGTGAAATATGCTGTAGAACCGTTGCTGGACGGCGACGGGCCGCTGGGCGATTTATCCGTCCGCCTGAAGCTGATTTATGGCCTTGGCGTACTCAGCAGGCCAGAATATGAAGACGCGGAGCTGCTGATGGCGCTGCGCGAAGAGTTAAATCATGACGGTAATGACTACGCCTTTACCGATGATGAAATTCTGGGCCCGTTTGGCGAATTACACTGCGTCAACGCCCTGCCCCCTGCGCCGAATTTTGATAACAGCGATCCTGAACTGTATGCGATGCAAAAGCTTCGTTATCAACAGGTTGTTCGTTCTACCATGGTCCTTTCCCTGACTGAGCTGATTTCCCGAATCAGCTTAAAAAAAGCGTTTCAGAAGTAAGCCTGCGCACATTGGTGTATCCTTCCCTGTAAATTCCCCCGTTTTTAGAGCTATGTGTCATGAAAGAAGTTGAAAAGAACGAAATCAAACGTCTGAGCGATCGCCTCGATCTGATCCGCCACCAGATGGCCGGACTTTCCCTGGTCGATGCCGCCGAGAAGTATGCCGAGCTGGAGAAAGAGGCCGCCACGCTGGAAACCGAAATCGAGCGTCTGCGCGCGGTCCAGGGACAGAAGCTGAGCAAAGAAGCGCAAAAGCTGATGAGCCTGCCGTTCCGTCGTGCCATTACGAAAAAAGAGCAGGCCGATATGGGCAAGCTGAAAAAAAGCGTTCGCGGCCTGGTGGTGGTCCACCCAATGACGGCGCTGGGCCGTGAAATGGATCTCAAAGAGATGACCGGCTTCGCGAAGACGGCTTTCTGATTTATCCCGCCGGGTACTGTCTGCTTACCCGGCACGCATTTTTTCCTCTCTCTCCCCTCACTTCAAATTGGCCCAACCAATACTGGCATCCGGCGCTCCAGGCTTCACATTTCCATCATTTTCACTCACAAAAACGTTGCCCATCCATAACATCTGATTAACCATTCGTTGTCATTAACCCTACATAACCCTATTGGCAGGACCACTTTTACACACTCTGTGATGCGAAGATGGGCGCAGACTCACCGCAACCCAGACTGTGCGGTCCTCAGGAGACCTGCATGAGCCTCTGGCACCAAAACTACGATCCGGCCGGAAATATCTGGCTGTCGAGTCTGATCGCATCGCTGCCGATCCTGTTCTTCTTTTTCGCGCTGATTAAGCTCAAGCTGAAGGGCTACCTCGCCGCGACCTACACCGTCGCCATTGCGCTGCTGGTGGCGCTATTCTTCTACAAAATGCCGGTCGATCGCGCGCTGGCCTCGGTGGTGTATGGTTTCTTCTACGGGCTGTGGCCGATTGCGTGGATCATCATCGCAGCGGTCTTTGTCTATAAAATCTCGGTGAAAACCGGGCAGTTCGACATTATCCGCTCATCGATCCTCTCCATCACCCCGGACCAGCGCCTGCAGATGCTGATTGTCGGCTTCTCCTTCGGCGCCTTTCTCGAAGGGGCGGCCGGCTTCGGCGCGCCGGTGGCGATCACCGCGGCGTTACTGGTGGGGCTGGGCTTTAATCCGCTGTACGCCGCAGGCCTGTGCCTGATTGTCAATACCGCGCCGGTGGCCTTTGGCGCAATGGGGATCCCGATTCTGGTTGCCGGTCAGGTCACCGGGCTGGACAGCTTTGAAATCGGCCAGATGGTTGGCCGCCAGCTGCCGTTCCTGACCATTATCGTGCTGTTCTGGATCATGGCGATCATGGACGGCTGGCGCGGCATTAAAGAGACCTGGCCTGCGGTGATGGTGGCGGGCGGTTCCTTCGCCATTGCCCAGTATCTCAGCTCTAACTTCCTTGGCCCGGAGCTGCCGGACATTATCTCGTCGCTGGTTTCGCTGGTGTGCCTGACGCTGTTCCTGAAGCGCTGGCAGCCGGTGCGTATCTTCCGTTTTGCCGATATGGGCGCCGCGCAGGTCGATCAGACGCTGGCGCGCACGGGCTATACCGTCGGCCAGGTGATCCGCGCCTGGTCACCGTTCCTGTTCCTGACGGCAACGGTGACGCTGTGGAGCGTTCCGCCGTTTAAGGCACTGTTCGCGCCGGGCGGCGCGCTGTACGACATGGTGATCAACGTCTCCGTGCCGTTCCTCGACAAACTGGTAGCCCGTATGCCGCCGGTGGTCCATGACGCCACGCCGTATGCAGCCGTGTACAAGTTCGACTGGTTCTCGGCCACCGGCACGGCTATCCTGTTTGCCGCCATTCTGTCCGTCGTCTGGCTGCGTATGAAGCCAGCGGCGGCGGTACAGACGTTTGCCAGCACCATCAAAGAGCTGGCGCTGCCGATTTATTCCATTGGGATGGTGCTGGCGTTCGCCTTTATCTCGAACTATTCCGGCCTCTCTTCAACTCTGGCCCTGGCGCTGGCGCATACCAGCCACGCGTTCACCTTCTTCTCGCCGTTCCTTGGCTGGCTGGGGGTGTTCCTGACCGGATCGGATACCTCATCTAACGCCCTGTTTGCCGCCCTGCAGGCGACGGCGGCCCAGCAGATTGGCGTGTCCGATGTCCTGCTGGTCGCGGCCAACACCACCGGCGGCGTCACCGGCAAAATGATCTCTCCGCAATCTATCGCCATTGCCTGTGCGGCGGTGGGACTGGTGGGAAAAGAGTCAGATCTGTTCCGCTTTACCGTTAAACACAGCCTGATATTTACCTGCATGGTCGGGGTAATCACTACCCTGCAGGCGTATGTCTTAACCTGGATGATCCCATGATAGTGATGCCCAGACGTCTTGCCGATGAGGTCGCCTCGCGGATCAAGGCGCTGATTGAAGAACAGCAGCTGGAGGCGGGCATGAAATTGCCCGCCGAGCGCCAGCTCGCCGCCCTGCTGGGCGTGTCGCGCAATTCGCTGCGTGAAGCGCTGGCGACACTGATTAACGAAGGGGTGCTGCTGAGCCGTCGCGGCGGCGGCACCTTTGTGCGCTGGCAGCACGATGACTGGTCTGAGCAAAACATCGTGCAGCCGCTCAAAACGCTGATGGAGAACGACCCGGACTACAGCTTCGATATTCTTGAGGCGCGCCACGCCATCGAAACCAGTACCGCCTGGCACGCGGCGATGCGGGCCACCGGGGCCGATAAAGAGAAGCTCAAAGCCTGCTTTGAGGCGACGCAAAGCAGCGATCCGGACATCGCCTCACAGGCGGACGTGCGTTTTCATCTGGCGATTGCCGAAGCCTCGCACAACGTTGTGCTATTGCAGACCATGCGCGGCTTCTTTGATCTGCTGCAATCTTCCGTCAAGCAGAGCCGCCAGCGGATGTATCTGGTGCCGCCGGTTTTCGCCCGGCTCACCGAGCAGCACGAAGCGGTGCTTAAGGCCATTCTTGCGGGCGACGCCGACGCCGCCCGCAAGGCGATGATGGCGCATCTGGGCTTCGTCCACACTACCATTAAACGATTCGATGAAGATCAGGCCCGACAGGCGCGAATTACCCGTCTGCCTGGCGACAACGATATTTCCAGGGAGAACAACGCATGATTATTTCAGCAGCCAGTGACTATCGCGCAGCGGCGCAGCGCATTCTGCCGCCGTTCCTGTTCCACTACATCGATGGCGGGGCTTACGCTGAACACACCCTGCGCCACAATGTGGAAGATCTGTCAGACGTGGCGCTGCGTCAGCGCGTGCTGAAAAATATGTCCGACCTGAGCCTTGAGACCACGCTGTTTAACGAAACGCTTTCGATGCCGGTGGCGCTTGCACCTGTCGGCCTGTGCGGGATGTACGCCCGTCGCGGTGAGGTGCAGGCCGCCAGCGCGGCTGACGCCAAAGGTATTCCGTTTACCCTTTCGACCGTTTCCGTCTGCCCGATTGAAGAAGTCGCGCCTGCCATCAAACGTCCAATGTGGTTCCAGCTGTATGTTCTGCGCGACCGCGGCTTTATGCGTAACGCGCTGGAGCGGGCCAAAGCCGCGGGCTGTTCCACGCTGGTCTTTACCGTCGATATGCCCACGCCAGGGGCGCGCTACCGTGATGCCCACTCCGGCATGAGCGGCCCGAACGCCGCGATGCGTCGTTACTGGCAGGCGGTGACACACCCGCAGTGGGCGTGGGACGTAGGATTAAACGGCCGGCCGCACGATCTGGGTAATATCTCAGCCTATCTTGGCAAGCCAACCGGGCTGGAGGATTACATCGGCTGGCTGGCGAATAACTTTGATCCCTCCATTAGCTGGAAAGACCTGGAGTGGATCCGCGAGTTCTGGGACGGGCCAATGGTGATCAAGGGGATCCTTGATCC
>JAFACP010000269.1 GCA_023425455.1 Pseudomonadota bacterium
GGTTAGGCGAGGCAAAAGCATCAAAGCCATCGGCGTGCGCTTTGGTGGTGCGGTTGCCGCGATACAGGCGGTTGTTGAAAAACAGCGAGACTTCGTTGACAGGGTAGTTCGCGGCGACGTACAGGGAGTTGAGCAAATTGATCTGTCCGTCAGAGCGCAGTTCAGCCAGCGGAATTTGTGAACCGGTGACGATAACCGGTTTGCTCAGGTTTTCCAGCATAAACGAGAGCGCCGAGGCGGTGAACGCCATGGTGTCGGTTCCATGCAGGATCACAAAACCATCATAGCGGTCATAATGGGCTTTAATGTCATCAGCAATATGTTGCCAGTCCTCTGGCGTCATATCTGACGAGTCCATCAGCGGTTGATATTCGTGGATGGTAAAGTCAGGCATCTCCGGGCGATGGAACTCAGGCATCAGCGCCAGCTGGCGCTGCAGGTGGCCGGAGACCGGAATATAGCCATTTTCTGAGCGCTGCATCCCGATGGTACCGCCGGTGTAGGCGACGTAAATCGATTTCTTCTGCATGATAATGGGTTCTTGTGCTTCAACGAAACGTCCCCTCGCGAGGCGAGGGGACATGTGTTAACGGACGGCGCCGCAGGTCAGACAAAACGCGTAACGGTTTTGCGGGTCATTAAAGGCGGCGAGCTTATCGCTTTCCGCTTTCACTACGCTTGCCGCGGCGGCAACCGGCGCAGGCAGGTAAGCCTGAAGCGCTTCTGGCAGCATGGCGCGGACGGAGCCGGACATGCTGTCCAGTACCATGTCAAAGAACGACGGCTCATCCTGATAGTAGTCAACATGCCACTGTTTCAGTTTTGCCAGCTCTGCGGCTTTGGCGACGGCATCGTCAAAATCACCCAGGCTATCAACCAGCCCGTTGTTTTTCGCATCCTGGCCGGTCCAGACGTGTCCCTGCGCTATCTGATCTATCTGTTCCGGGGTCTGTTTACGTGAACTCGCCACCAGGCTAATAAAGCGTTTATAGCCGTTCTCGATACTGAGCTGCATCATTTCGGCGACTTCCGGCGGCAGGGACTTCGTTACCGCCACGTCCGCCAGCGGCGAGGTCGAGACGCCATCCGTATGAACGCCGAGATAATCAAGGCTGTTTTCCACGGTATTAATCACCCCAAAGATCCCGATTGAGCCGGTGAGCGTGCTGGGGTTCGCCACAATGTAGTTGGCGGGCGTCGAGATCCAGTAACCGCCGGAGGCCGCCATGCCGCCCATCGACACGACCACCGGTTTGCCCGCCTCGCGTGCGGCCGACAGCTCAGCACGGATCACCTCCGAGGCGCTGACGCTGCCGCCAGGGCTGTTGACCCGCAGCACAATCGCTTTGACCTTTGGATCCAGACGCGCATCGCGGATTTGCGCGGCCGTGGTATCACCACCGACGTTGCCCGGCGTCTCCTGGCCGTCCATAATCGCGCCGTTAGCAAAGACGACCGCGATGCTGCCACCGTTGTCTGCCGGTTTCTTCGGCGTGTAATCGTACAGGCTGATGGCGCTGTACTGTTTGTCTTCTTTGTTCCAGCCAAACTGTTTGCTCAGGGCTTTTTCAACCTCGGCACTGGTGCCTAACTTATCGACCAGCTTCGCGTCGAGCGCATATTTCGCGGTATCGCCATCCACCTTACGTAGCCCGTCCAGCAGCCCGCGCGCGCCAGGGAAGACCTGCTCAGTGGTAATCTGGCGGTTAGCGGCGATGGTGGCGAGGTAGTTCTGCCACAGCTCGCCAATCCAGCGGCTGTCCGCTTCACGCGCCGCAGGCGACATATCGTCACGGATAAACGGCTCAACGGCAGATTTGTAGGTGCCGACGCGGAAAACGTGGGTCGTGACTTTTAGCTTATCAAGCAGGGATTTGTAGTACAGACCGTTGGTGGCGAAGCCGTGCAGGTCAACCGTGCCCTGAGGGGAGAGCCAAATTTTGTTCGCGAAACTTGCCAGATAATACTGCCCCTGGGTGTAGCTATCGCCCACCGCAATCACCGGCTTACCGCTGTCGCGGAATTCGCGCAGCGCTTTGCCGATATACTGCATCGACGGCTGGTCGGCACCGGCAAAATCTTTCAGATCGAGCACGATCCCGGTGATATTGCGATCCGCTTTGGCCTGACGAATCGCATCCACGATATCAAACAGCGAGTTTTCCTGCAGACGGTCCGAGGTGGCGCCCAGGAACTGACGGCCGAGCACGCCCAGACGGTTGCTGGTGGATGGCTTATCGACGATAACCCCGGTGATATCGAGTAACAGCGCCCCGCGAGTCGAATGCTGCGACTGATTCGCGCTGCTGATATGCAGCCAGATGCCGGCGCAGACCAGAACCAAAAAGATGAAGAACAGATTCATCACCAGCTCGCGGACGAAGTTAAGCAGTCGCCACGTCCATTTAAAGAAACCGGCAAAGATTCGCCAAAGGGTTCGCATGTATTCTCCCTAACCAGAAAATGACTGTTTCCGTCGCCACAGGACGGCAATGTGCGGTTATCGTAATGACCCAACCGCCACTTGTCAGCAGGAATCGCCTGCCGCGCTGTAACAAAATCTGCCGCCGTGTTAATTTTGTGAGTAAATTTCAAGACAGGAGTTAACTAATGGACGCACTTGAACTGCTTGTTAACCGCCGCAGTGCTTCACGTCTGGCCGACCCCGCTCCCGCAGGAGAGCAGCTGGAAAACATTCTGCGTGCCGGAATGCGGGCGCCGGACCATGGCTCACTGCAGCCGTGGCACTTCTTTGTCATTGAAGGCGAGGGGCGCGAGCGCTTCAGCGCGCTGCTGGAAAAAGGGGCCGTTGCCGCAGGCCAGGATGAAAAAGGCATTGAAAAAGCGCGCAGCGGCCCGTTTCGCGCGCCAATGATCATCGCCGTGGTGGCAAAGTGTCGGGCCGAACATAAAGTACCGCTCTGGGAGCAGGAGATGTCCGCAGGCTGCGCGGTCATGGCGATGCAAATGGCCGCCGTCGCCCAGGGATTTAACGGCATCTGGCGCACCGGACCGCTGACTGAAAGCCCGGCGGTTCGCGACGGCTTATCCTGTGGTGAGCAGGATAAAATTGTCGGTTTCCTCTATCTCGGTACCCCGCAACTCAAAGCCTCCAGCACCATAAACGTGCCGGACACCACGCCTTTCGTCAGCCGTTTCTGATAACCCGCGCTAAACTGTCTGGATTCTGAACAACCGCTGCAGAATTCAGACAGTCATACTTACCTCTTTATGGAATGAGCGCTACCATAGCGCGATTGCAATGACAGGAGATGTCCATGAGCGAGCAAACCATTCGTTTAACGCAATACAGCCACGGAGCCGGTTGCGGTTGTAAAATTTCCCCGAAAGTGCTGGAGACCATTCTGCACAGTGAACAGGCGAAGTTTGTCGACCCGAACCTGCTTGTCGGTAACGAAACGCGTGACGATGCGGCGGTGTATGACTTAGGCAACGGCACCAGCATTATCAGCACCACTGACTTCTTTATGCCGATTGTCGATAACCCGTTCGACTTCGGACGCATCGCGGCCACCAACGCCATCAGCGATATCTTCGCCATGGGCGGCAAGCCGATTATGGCGATCGCCATTCTGGGCTGGCCGATCAACACCCTCGCGCCAGACATTGCCCGCGAGGTGATTGAGGGAGGACGCTTTGCCTGCCAGCAGGCGGGGATCGCGCTGGCCGGGGGACAC
This sequence comes from Pseudomonadota bacterium, assembly GCA_023425455.1. GTDB lineage: Bacteria > Pseudomonadota > Gammaproteobacteria > Enterobacterales > Enterobacteriaceae > Enterobacter. Next base: position 3,699 of record JAFACP010000269.1, read on the forward strand.
TCCATTGATGCCCCGGAGCCGATTTTCGGCCTGGCCGTCACGGGTGTCGTGCCTACCGAGCGCGTTAAGCGTAACAGCACCGCGCAGGCCGGCTGCAAACTGTTCCTCACCAAACCGCTGGGCATTGGCGTACTCACGACCGCTGAGAAAAAATCGCTGCTTAAGCCTGAACACGCCGGGCTGGCGACGGAGGTGATGTGCCAGATGAACCTCGCCGGTGCCGCATTTGCCAGTATCGACGGCGTGAAAGCGATGACCGACGTGACCGGCTTTGGTCTGCTTGGCCACCTGAGCGAAGTGTGTCAGGGGGCCGGCGTGCAGGCGCAGGTGTGGTATCAGGATGTGCCAAAACTGCCCGGCGTGGAAGCCTATATCGCCCAGGGGGCGGTGCCCGGCGGCACGCAGCGAAACTTCGCCAGTTACGGCCATCTGATGGGCGAAATGCCTGACGCGTGGCGCGATCTGCTGTGCGATCCGCAAACCTCCGGCGGCCTGCTGCTGGCGGTCACCCCGGACGCAGAAGCGGATGTGCAGGCAACGGCGGCGGAATACGGCATCACGCTGACGGCGATTGGCGAGCTGGTGACCGCCCGCGGCGGCCGTCCCATGATTGAGATCCGTTAATTCGATGCGGTTGTTTATTGCCGAAAAGCCGAGCCTGGCCCGCGCCATTGCGGATGTGCTGCCTAAGCCGCATCGCAAGGGCGATGGCTTTATCGAATGCGGTAACGGCCAGGTGGTCACCTGGTGCATTGGCCACCTGCTTGAGCAGGCGCAGCCGGATGTCTACGACAGCCGCTACGCCCGCTGGAATCTGAACGATCTGCCCATCGTGCCGGAAAAATGGCGTCTGCAACCTCGTCCGTCGGTAACCAAACAGCTCAACGTGATTAAGCGTTTTCTGCACGACGCCACGGAGGTGATCCACGCCGGTGACCCGGACCGCGAAGGGCAACTGCTGGTGGATGAAGTGCTGGATTATCTTGAGCTGGCGCCGGAAAAACGTCAGCAGGTGCAGCGCTGCCTGATAAACGATCTCAACCCGCAGGCCGTGGAGCGTGCGATCTCCCGCCTGCGCGCCAACAGTGAGTTTATCCCGCTGTGCGTCTCGGCGCTGGCTCGCGCCCGCGCCGACTGGCTTTACGGCATCAACATGACCCGCGCCTACACCATTCTCGGGCGTAACGCCGGCTATCAGGGCGTTCTCTCCGTGGGACGCGTGCAAACGCCGGTGCTGGGGCTGGTGGTGCGTCGTGACGAGGAGATAGAAAACTTCGTCGCCAAAGATTTCTTCGACGTTAAAGCGCATATCGTCACCCCGAAAGACGAGCGGTTTATCGCCGTCTGGCAGCCAAGCGATGCCTGCGAGTCGTATCAGGACGAAGAGGGACGGCTGCTGCATCGTCCGCTGGCAGAGCACGTGGTCAACCGCATTACCGGCCAGCCCGCCATCGTCACCAGCTATAACGATAAACGGGAATCAGAACCCGCGCCGCTGCCGTTCTCCCTCTCGGCGCTGCAGATTGACGCAGCCAAACGCTTCGGGCTTAGCGCCCAGAACGTGCTGGATATCTGCCAGAAGCTCTACGAAACGCATAAGCTGATCACCTACCCGCGTTCAGACAGCCGCTATCTGCCGGAAGAGCACTTTGCCGGTCGTCATGCGGTCATGAACGCGATCGGCGTACATGCGCCCGATCTCCTGCCGCAGGCGGCCGTCGACCCGGACAGCCATAACCGCTGCTGGGATGATAAAAAGGTGGATGCCCACCACGCCATTATCCCGACGGCCCGCGCCGGTCACGTCAACCTGACCGACAACGAAGCGAAGGTCTATAACCTGATCGCCCGTCAGTATCTGATGCAGTTCTGCCCGGATGCCGTCTTTCGCAAATGCGTGATTGAGCTGGAGATCGCAAAAGGCAAATTTGTCGCCAAAGCGCGTTTCCTGGCGGAAGCGGGCTGGCGCGCGCTGCTGGGCAATAAGGAGCGTGACGAAGAGAACGACGGAACGCCGCTGCCGGTGGTCGCGAAAGAGGATGAGCTATTGTGTGAGAGAGGCGAAGTGGTTGAGCGTCAGACTCAGCCCCCGCGCCATTTCACCGATGCAACGCTGCTCTCCGCGATGACCGGGATCGCCCGTTTCGTTCAGGATAAAGATCTGAAAAAGATCCTGCGCGCCACCGACGGGCTGGGTACGGAAGCGACGCGCGCGGGCATTATCGAGCTGCTGTTTAAGCGCGGCTTTCTGACCAAGAAAGGGCGCTATATCCATTCAACCGATCCGGGGCGCGCGTTGATCCATTCACTACCGGAGCTGGCGGCGAGGCCGGACATGACGGCGCACTGGGAATCGGTACTGACGCAAATCAGCGAAAAACAGTGCCGCTATCAGGACTTTATGCAGCCGCTGGTGGGCACCCTGTATCAGCTGATTGACCAGGCGCGGAACACGCCAGTCAGACAGTTCAGGGGCATGGTGGCTCCCGGTAGCGGAGCGAAGAAACCGGCTTCCAGGAAGCGTACGGGAAGGAAACCGCGCGGCGAAGGTAACACCCCGGCAGCGCCGGCTTCCTGAAGATCAGGACAGCGCGACCCGCGGCGCTGCCCTCAGACTCAGATAACCCCTTGTCCCAGCATCGCATCGGCCACTTTTACAAACCCGGCAATATTGGCGCCGCGCACGTAGTTGGTGTGCTGCGCCTCGCCGCCGTATTGCACGCAGGCCTGGTGAATATCCAGCATGATGTGGTGTAAACGGGCGTCCACTTTTTCCGCTTTCCAGCTGAGCCGCGCGGCGTTTTGCGCCATCTCCAGACCTGAGGTCGCTACGCCGCCTGCGTTGGCCGCTTTCCCCGGCGCAAACAGCACACCAGCCTGCTGGAGCAGGTCGGTCGCCTCGATGGTGGTGGGCATATTGGCCCCCTCGGCAACCGCCCTGACGCCATTGGCGATCAACAAACGTGCGGCGTCGGCGTTGAGCTCATTTTGCGTGGCGCACGGCAGGGCAATATCCACCGGCACCGACCACGGCTGTTGACCTTCGAGATAGGTTAACCCCAGCTCCCGGGCATAGTCGGCTATGCGGCCGTCGCGGCTGGATTTGATCTCGCAAAGGCGCGCCAGCTTCTCTGCCGTGAAGCCTGCGTCATCGACCACTGTGCCGGCGGAGTCAGAGGCGGTGACCACCCGGGCGCCAAGCTGCATCGCTTTCTCAATGGCATATTGCGCCACGTTACCGGAGCCAGAGACCGCCACCCGCATCCCTTCAAAACCCAGACCATGACGCTTAAGCATGGCATCGGTGAAATAGATAAGACCATATCCGGTGGCTTCAGGGCGGATCAGACTGCCGCCGAAAGCAAGCCCCTTCCCGGTGAAGACGCTGGCGCTGTTGTTGGCCAGTTTTTTCATCATCCCGGCCATAAAGCCAACTTCACGCCCGCCCACGCCAATAT
>JAFACP010000271.1 GCA_023425455.1 Pseudomonadota bacterium
GCCTGGCGGTGGTGTGGTGGATTAATCGCTCAATCGGTACTCTGTCGCGCTACGCTGATTCGGTGACCACGGATAACCCTCTACCGCTGCCCAACCCGGGCAGTAGCGAACTGCGCAAGCTGGCGCAGGCGCTGGAAAACATGCGTATTCGCCTGGAGGGGAAAAATTACATTGAACACTATGTGTATGCGCTGACCCACGAGCTGAAAAGCCCGCTTGCCGCCATGCGCGGTGCTGCTGAAATTCTCTCAGAGCAGCCGCCGCCGCAGGTAGCGGCCCGGTTTATCGAAAACATTCTGGTGCAAAATGCGCGTATGCAGGCGCTGGTTGAAAAGCTGCTGGCCCAGGCGCGGCTGGAAAATCGGCTGGAAATTGTTCCTGAGAGCGTCAGCGTTGAGGCGCTTTTCAGGCGGCTGGTGGACTCACGCTCGGCGCTGCTGACGGCGAAAAATATCAGTCTGAACTGCCAGGGCACGCCGCTTCATGTGGCGGGTGATGACGAACTGCTCGAACAGGCGCTGGGCAATTTACTGGATAACGCCATCGACTTCACGCCGCAGGGGGGAACCATTGAACTGACGGCCCGTGAGCGGCAAAAACACGTGCAGCTCATCGTTTCCGACAGCGGAAGCGGGATCCCGGATTACGCGCTGGCGCGTATATTTGAACGTTTTTATTCGCTCCCGCGTGAGAACGGGCTCAAAAGCAGCGGGTTAGGGCTGGCGTTTGTGCAGGAGGTGGCTCGCCTGCATCAGGGAGAGATTGCTCTGTACAACCGACGCGAAGGTGGCGTCAGCGCCACTCTGACACTTCACCGTCCCTTCACATAACTTCAAACTGGCCCCACATAGCCCGGTTACGCTCCCGTCATCACAAAGGAGACGTAATGATGAAATCCCCCCTGTTCTGGAAAGTCAGCACCCTTCTGGGGTGCATTCTGCTGCTGTTAGTCCCGCTGTTTATGGTCAGTAATCTGATTTCAGAGCGTGAAAGCTACCGCAATGATGTCGAAAACACCCTTCGCCAGAGTACCAGCGGATCGCAAAAACTGATTGGCCCGCTGATTGCTGTGCCGGTGACGGAGGTCTTTTACAAGTTAGAGGAGCAGAAGAAGGTCGAATACACGAAAAACTCTCTGCACTTTATCCTGCCTGAAGCACTGCTTGTGGAGGGCAACCAGCACGTCGAGTCCAGAAATATCGGCATCTATGACGGACAAATCTGGAATACCGATCTGAAAATTAACGCCCGTTTTACGACCGAAAACCTGGCACAGCTCAAAGGCGAAACGGTGACGCTGGGGCAGCCGTATATTGTGGTCGGCGTCGGTGACGCGCGCGGTATTGGTACGGTGAAGGTTTCAAACATTAACGGTGAAACCCTGAACGTAGAGCCGGGCTCCGGCGTGCATGGCGCGCTTTCCGGCGTTCATATTCCATTGACCGGAAAGGCGCTGGAGGCAAAAACGTTTACGCTTGAGATGTCCCTCAACCTTGCAGGCACCGGCAGTTTTGCGCTGGTGCCGGTAGGGCGTAACAGTGAAATGACGCTCAGCGGTAACTGGCCGCACCCGGGGTTTATGGGGGACTACCTGCCTGTTAAGCATCAGATTAGTGAGTCTGGTTTTCAGGCAAACTGGCAGAGCAGTTGGTTTGCAAACAATATGGAAAGCGTATTCGCCGAACAACCTTCACCGGAATGGAGCACGATCCCTGCATTTAGCGTGATCGTTGCCACACCTGCGGATCAGTATCAGCTGACCGACCGGGCGATTAAGTACGCTATTTTGCTGATTGCACTGACGTTTATGGCCTTCTTCGTTTTCGAAACGTTGACCGGGCTGCGCCTGCATCCCATGCAGTATCTGCTGGTGGGGCTGTCGCTGGTGCTGTTCTACCTGGTGTTACTGGCGCTGTCAGAACACGTTGGATTCACTCCCGCATGGATTATTGCGAGCCTGGTGGGGGCTGCGATGAACGGGATGTATCTGCAGGCGGTACTGAAAAGCTGGAAGCGCAGCGGGATATTTGTGCTGGCGCTGCTGGGGCTGGACGTGGTGATGTGGTTCCTGCTGCGTTCAGAAGACAGCGCGCTGCTGCTCGGTTCCGCCGTACTGGCGATGGCCCTGTTCGCGGTGATGTACCTGACGCGCCACTTTGACTGGTACTCGCTTTCCCAGCCGAAGCGTCCGGCGCCACCTGTCGGGCCCGACAGCGAAACGGTGCGGATCTGGAAATAAAAAAAACGGCGCAAAAGCGCCGTTTTTTCATGCGTTACGGGCAGGATTACTCCTGCAGATCGCCACAGAAACGATAACCTTCGCCGTGGATCGTGGCGATGATTTCTGGGGTATCCGGCGTAGATTCGAAATGTTTACGAATGCGACGGATAGTGACGTCTACGGTGCGGTCATGCGGCTTCAGCTCACGACCGGTCATTTTCTTCAGCAGCTCTGCACGGGACTGAATTTTGCCCGGATTTTCGCAGAAGTGCAGCATCGCGCGGAATTCGCTGCGCGGCAGTTTGTACTGCTCGCCGTTAGGGCTTATCAGCGAACGGCTGTTGATATCAAGCTCCCAGCCGTTGAATTTGTAGCTGTCTACGCTACGACGCTCTTCACTGACCGTGCCCAAATTCATGGTGCGGGACAGCAGGTTACGTGCACGAATGGTTAACTCGCGAGGATTAAACGGTTTGGTGATGTAATCATCCGCACCGATTTCCAGGCCAAGAATTTTATCAACTTCATTGTCACGGCCCGTCAGGAACATAAGTGCGACGTTCGCCTGTTCACGCAGTTCGCGTGCCAGAAGAAGGCCGTTTTTACCTGGCAGGTTGATATCCATAATGACCAGATTGATATCATTTTCAGAAAGGATCTGATGCATCTCTGCGCCATCGGTCGCTTCAAAGACATCGTAGCCTTCCGCTTCGAAAATGCTCTTTAACGTGTTGCGTGTTACCAACTCGTCTTCAACGATAAGAATGTGCGGGGTCTGCATGTTTGCTACCTAAATTGCCAACTAAATCGAAACAGGAAGTACAAAAGTCCCTGACCTGCCTGATGCATGTCGCAAATTAACATGACCGGCCTAACG
>JAFACP010000314.1 GCA_023425455.1 Pseudomonadota bacterium
AGACGCCGGTCAATAAACCAGGTCATATGCCCCCCGTACTGCATTTGCCAACTTGCAGTGTCCACAGGCCGGACGTGCTGCCCTTCACCGGCCTGCAAAACAGTGTCGCGTTAGGCCCGGTAAGCTACCGGGCGTTTATATTATGACGATTTACGCACCCGCAGATACCATTCGCACAGCAGGCGAACCTGCTTACGGGTATAACCTTTCTCCATCATACGGTCGACAAAGTCGTCGTGCTTTTTCTGCTCATCGGTTGAGGTTTTGGCATTAAACGAAATGACCGGCAACAGCTCCTCGGTATTTGAGAACATTTTCTTCTCAATAACGGTGCGCAGTTTTTCGTAGCTGGTCCAGTTCGGATTCCGTCCGTTGTTATGCGCTCTGGCGCGCAGCACGAAGTTAACGATTTCATTACGGAAATCTTTCGGGTTACTGATCCCGGCCGGTTTCTCGATTTTTTCCAGCTCTGCGTTCAGCGATTCGCGGTCAAACAGCTGGCCGGTATCCGGGTCGCGGTACTCCTGATCCTGGATCCAGAAATCGGCATAGGTGACGTAGCGGTCAAAAATATTCTGTCCATATTCAGAGTAGGATTCCAGATACGCGGTCTGGATCTCCTTGCCAATGAACTCGGCATATTTCGGGATCAGGTAGCCTTTCAGGAACTCCAGATAGCGTTCAGCCTGCTCCTGTGGGAACTGCTCGCGCTCAATCTGCTGCTCCAGAACGTAGAACAGGTGGACCGGGTTCGCCGCCACTTCCGCGTGGTCGAAGTTGAAGACCCGGGAGAGGATCTTAAACGCAAAGCGGGTGGACAGTCCGTTCATCCCCTCATCGACGCCGGCGTAGTCGCGATACTCCTGATAAGACTTCGCTTTCGGGTCGGTGTCCTTCAGGCTTTCACCATCATAGACGCGCATTTTTGAATAGATGCTGGAGTTTTCCGGCTCTTTCAGACGCGACAGGATAGAGAAGCGGGCCAGCGTTTCCAGAGTGCCGGGCGCGCACGGGGCGTGCACCAGCTCGCTGTGGTCAAGCAGCTTCTCGTAAATTTTGATCTCTTCGGAGATCCGCAGACAATAAGGCACTTTGACAATGTACACACGGTCAAGGAAGGCCTCGTTGTTTTTGTTGTTACGGAACTGTACCCACTCGGATTCATTCGAGTGCGCCAGAATAATACCGTTGAACGGCAGGGCGGATATCCCTTCGGTCCCGTTGTAGTTTCCTTCCTGGGTGGCGGTCAGCAGAGGATGCAGCACTTTAATCGGTGCTTTAAACATCTCGACGAACTCCATAATCCCCTGGTTTGACCGGCACAGGGCGCCGGAATAGCCGTAGGCATCCGGGTCGTTTTGCGCGTAGTTTTCCAGCTTACGGATATCGACCTTACCAACCAGCGCTGAAATGTCCTGGTTGTTTTCATCTCCCGGTTCTGTTTTGGCGATGGCAATCTGCTCGAGGATGGATGGCCAGACCTTAACAACGCGGAATTTGGTGATATCACCGCCAAACTCGTGCAGACGTTTTGCCGCCCATGGCGACATGATGGTGCCGAGATAGCGGTGCGGGATGCCAAACTCTTTATCGAGAATTTGCGCATCTTCCTGCGGATTAAACAGGCACAACGGATGGTCGTTTACCGGGCTGCGTTCGCCGTTCGCGCTCAGCACATAAACAGGCACCCGCTGCATCAGCGATTTCAGCCGTTCAGCCAGCGACGATTTCCCCCCGCCGACCGGGCCGAGTAAATACAGGATCTGTTTCTTCTCTTCCAGGCCCTGAGCCGCGTGCTTCAGATAGGAGACGATCTGTTCAATGGCGTCTTCCATGCCGTAGAACTCTTCAAATGCCGGGTATCGGGCGACCACCCGATTCGAAAATAGACGGGAGAGCCGTGGCTCGAGCGCAGTATCAACCATGTTTGGCTCACCAATAGCCATTAATAGCCGTTCTGCCGCATTGGCATAGGCACTGCGATCTTGCCGACAAATGGTAAGAAACTCCTGCAGTGTGAACTCTTCGTCCTTGGCAGCTTCATAGCGCTGGCGATAGTGATCGAATATATTCATGGCATGCCGTCCTTTCGTTTTTTAGCACAGGATAAGAGCCGTTCGTATGAGTAGTGGAGGCTCCCGGAAGAGAATTTCTCGCGCCTCACTGCCAGCGCAGCAACCTGTGTGCCAGGTCAGACGCTAAGAGCTGCAAGGGGTGGCGAGGAAAACGCTTCTTAAATTAAAGCGTAGATGGCATTTGCAAAACTTGCATGCCGATAAAAACTAATTTCAATGACATATCAATAACTCATCCGAAAATATCTACCGTTGCGCTAAAGGCAAAGTGGGTTTTTCATTCAGCAGTCATATTACTGAAAGCGGAATGTCATCAGAAAAGTTAAAGATATCGGGTTTAATCAAACGCCTTCGCGGGTAAAAAATTTGGGAAGCGTGGGAATGGCGGTTACACTTCACCCGCTGATTATTTGACTACAGGAAAGAATGGATTGTGACCAAACTCAAACTTCTGGCATTGGGCGTACTTGTCGCCACCTCAGTGAGCACCGCACAGGCGGAAGGGCAGTGGACCGTTGGCGCAGGTGCTGGCGTCATTAACAGCCCGTACAAACAGTACGATCGCGAGCTGTACGCGCTCCCGGTGGTGACCTACGAAGGGGATAACTTCTGGTTCCGCGGTCTGGGTGGCGGTTACTATTTGTGGAACGATGGCGCTGACAAACTCTCCGTAATGGCGTACTACGATCCGAAACACTTCAAGCCCGGTGACAGCGACAACCACCAGTTACGTCGTCTCGACAAGCGTAAAAGCACAATGATGGCGGGCCTCTCTTACGTTCACCATACCCGGTATGGCTTCCTGCGCACCGCGCTGGCCGGCGACACGCTGGATAACAACAACGGCTTTGTCTGGGATCTGGCCTGGCTCTATCGCTATACCCAAGGCGGTCTGACGCTGACGCCGGGTATTGGCGTGCAGTACAACAGCGAAAACTACAATGACTACTACTACGGCGTGTCCGGACACGAGTCCCGCCGTAGCGGTCTGAAAAGCTACAGTGCGGATGATGGCTGGAATCCCTATCTGGAGCTGACGGCGAGCTATAACTTCCTCGGCGACTGGAGTGTCTACGGCACCGGGCGTTATGTGCGCCTGAGTGATGAGGTGAAAGATAGCCCGATGGTCGACAGATCCTGGTCCAGCATCTTCTCTGTTGGCGTGACCTATAAGTTCTGATTGTGCAACAGCACGGTGCGATTTATGCATCATAACGGGGCGTTTGCGCCCCGTTTGCTTTAGCCTGGTGCAACAACAGAGGAGGGCGATATGAGCGAAAAAACCGTGACCTTTTCCGACGGGCGTTCGCTTCCCGCCATTGGCCAGGGCAGCTGGTACATGGGCGAGAAGGCGAGCCTGAGAAAAACCGAAGTGGATGCACTGCGGGCGGGCATCGATCTGGGGCTTACGTTGATCGACACGGCCGAAATGTATGCCGAAGGCGGCGCGGAAGAGGTGGTGGGCGAGGCGATCAAAGGCCGGCGCGATCGGGTTTATCTGGTCTCTAAAGTCTACCCGTGGAATGCCGGGGGGCTGAAAGGCCAGCGTGCCTGCGAGGCCAGCCTGCGGCGTCTCGGCACCGATCATATCGACCTTTACCTGCTGCACTGGCGTGGGAATTACGCGCTGGATGAAACCGTGGCGCTGATGGAAAAACTTCAGCAGCAGGGAAAAATCGGCCGCTGGGGAGTGTCAAATCTCGACTACGGTGATATGCAGGCGCTGTGGCGCGAGGAGGGCGGTTCCGCCTGTACCACTAACCAGGTGCTTTATCATCTTGCCTCGCGCGGCATTGAATTCGATCTGCTGCCCTGGTGTCAGCAACAGGCTATGCCGGTAATGGCATACTGCCCGCTGGCTCAGGCCGGGCGTTTACGTTCAGGTCTGCTTAACCATCCGCTGGTCAATGAGATAGCCCGACAGCATCATGCCAGCCCCGCGCAAATCTTGCTGGCGTGGGTGATCCGCCATCAGGGGGTTATTGCTATTCCGAAAGCAGCGTCACTTGCCCACGTGAAAGAGAATGCCGGCGCGCTGGAGATCAGGCTGAATGCCGATGAGCTTAACAGGCTGGATTTGGCCTTCCCGCCACCGGTGCGCAAAACCCCGCTGGATGTCGTCTGAATCCATCGCCCCTCCCGTCAGGAGAGGGGCGACCGGGATCAGCGTTTTACAATGCTGATGGTCTGTGCCAGGCGGGACGGTTTTTCTTCGCGGGTCTGCTGCGGTTCGGTTACGCAGGCGGTCTCGACGCACACAAAGGTTTTGTAGCCGTCGTCCGGTACGTCAGCCATGCTGACGGAGAGCGCCGGACCCGGGTTCCAGCCAACCACATTGCTGTGGTGATGGTGAATCACCTCGATGCCACGGTTCAGGGCACTGTCGTGGATCACGCTGCAGGCTTCAGGATGCAGGTACACGCGGTCCGTGCGGTCAGGGAAGGTCTGCACGCCATCGCTCAGCTTGCCTTCTCTGGCGTTGTCGACTTTGTCGATAAAGGTATCGCCAAGCCCGCTCACCTTCACCGCGCTAATATCACCCACATTGAAATAGGTGTGCAGGGCCGATGAGGTTTCAAATTCGCCGTGGGCTTCGAGTTCTATCTCGCAGGTTTTACCCAGTCTGAAGCGCGCGTACAGCGTGAAGTCGTGCGGCCAGAGTTTGCGGGTTTCATCGTTCGCCTGCAGCTGGAAGGTCAGCACGGCGCCGTTGTCATCCTCGTTATGCGCTTTCAGCGTCCACTGTTGGTTACGGGCAAAACCATGCGCCGGTAAACCCTGCTGCGCCGCCGGGCCAAACCACGGCCAGCAGATCGGTACGCCGCCACGGATCGCCGCCCCTTTCTGGAAGGAGGTCGCGTCGCTCAGCCATAAACCCTCCTCTTCACCTTCCGGTTTCCAGGAGAGCAGATGGGCGCCATTCAGCGCTACGGAAGCTTTCACACGCGGGTGATCAACGACGATGATGTCGGCGCCGTCAATCTGACGGTGAGAGAGCACAGGGGTAAGTTGTTCGACTACCGGAAGTGCAAAAATTTTACTAATCATTAAGCAATCCTCTGTCTTTAGGCAATAAAAAAGGCGACCGAAGTCGCCTTTTTGGATCAGTCTCTCCAGAACTTATTTGGAGATGTGAGCGATCAGGTCCAGTACTTTGTTAGAGTAACCGGTTTCGTTGTCGTACCAGGATACCAGCTTAACGAAGTTGTCGTTCAGTGCGATACCTGCTTTAGCATCGAACACGGAAGTGCACACTTCGCCGTTGAAATCGGTAGAAACAACGTCGTCTTCGGTGTAACCCAGAACGCCTTTCATTGCGCCTTCGGAAGCAGCTTTGATTGCTTTCTTAATTTCTTCGTAAGAAGCAGCTTTTTCCAGACGAACGGTCAGGTCCACAACGGATACGTTAGGTGTTGGAACGCGGAACGCCATACCAGTCAGTTTGCCATTCAGTTCTGGCAGTACTTTACCTACAGCTTTAGCCGCACCGGTAGAGGATGGGATGATGTTCTGAGCCGCGCCACGGCCGCCACGCCAGTCTTTGTGGGACGGGCCATCAACGGTTTTCTGAGTCGCAGTAGTTGCGTGAACGGTGGTCATCAGACCTTCAACGATACCGAAGTTGTCGTTGATAACTTTAGCCAGCGGTGCCAGGCAGTTGGTGGTGCAGGATGCGTTAGAAACGATATCCTGGCCTGCGTAAGTTTCGAAGTTAGCACCACGAACGAACATTGGGGTGTTGTCTTTGGAAGGACCAGTCAGAACAACTTTTTTCGCACCAGCGGTGATGTGTTTACGCGCGGTTTCGTCGGTCAGGAAGATACCGGTTGCTTCAGCTACAACGTCAACACCGATTTCGTTCCATTTCAGGTTAGCTGGGTCTTTCTCAGCAGTAACGCGGATGGTTTTACCGTTAACAACCAGGTGGCCGTCTTTCACTTCAACGGTGCCGTCGAAACGACCGTGAGTTGAGTCGTACTTCAGCATGTACGCCATGTACTCAGCGTCCAGGAGATCGTTGATACCAACGATTTCGATGTCAGAACGTTTCTGAGCAGCACGGAAAACAATACGGCCGATACGGCCAAAACCGTTGATACCTACTTTGATAGTCATATATT
>JAFACP010000336.1 GCA_023425455.1 Pseudomonadota bacterium
ATCATAATCGGCGCGCAGCGAGACCTGGCGGATCAGCGAATTGATCGCCGCGACGCTCACCGACACCATCACCGGGCAGATCGCCATCGTGGCAATACCCAGCCGCGCCGAGAACATCAGCGGCGTCGACAGCGGCGAGCCGACGCTGATATTAATAATCGACCCGGCAATCAGAATAATTTCTGTCGCCCCGGTGATAAGGGTCAGCAGACAGGTGGCCGGCAGCGTGTAGCGGACCGCACACCAGATAAGTGCAGGCAGCGGAAAGGCCAGACTCCCGGCACCGCCAATGACCACCGATGTCATAACCGAGGCGATCAACGCCAGCACCGGCAGCAGGTGTGTGGGCCGCAGGCTCAGTGCGCTGAGCCCTGCCGGCATAGCGATCGTCAGCATACACGGCACAATCAGTACCCCGGTCGAGAACTGCTCGCTAAACCAGTCCGCGAAAAGCGGCCAGAAGGTATTGCTCTCGATGCCAACCGAGCCAACCGCCCCCAGCAAGGCGCAGAGCAACGAGGCCACCAGGCAGTAGCCCAGCAGATGTAACGCGTGGATCGGTTCCGGGTGCTCAACCATCAGCCGTTTACCGCGCAATACCAGCTGCGCCACGGTGATGATAAAGACCATATTGGAGAAATTAATCACCACCGAGGCGACGCCCCAGCTGGTGGTGAGCGCATCGTACAACAGCATGGCGACGTACGACACGGCATAGAAATGCAGGCGGTTGAGAAAGCGGTAACGGGCGAAAATACCCGCCATAACCCCGTTTAGCGGCCAGAAGAGCGACAGCGCTTCCACCAGACGTAGCTCGGCGCCGATGAAATAAAACAGCGTGGTGAGCACAAACACCGCCAGCGCGTTGCAGAGCGGGCTTTCAGGTCGGAAAAGCGTGAACGAGGAGAGATTTGAGCGCATTAAATATCAATCCACATAATTACTTACGGCAATTATTTGCCGTCGTCAGCATCAACGGGCGCCACGTTGCCTGCATCTATACCACAACTATAACGCAATAATCACTGATCAAGACGGGTCGTTCATCTGCTGTACCAGCCAGCGGTGGATCACGCTGACGATATAGCGCTGCTGCTGCGCGCTGAGGGCAACGCCCTGGGGAATGGCATGCCATTTGGCCAGACAGCCGCGACAGCAGGTGGCCGTTGCATGCTGGGCGATAAACACCGGATGTCCGCGCATCGGCGTCTGCTTACCGTCCTTCGCAGGAAAGGCAGGTGCCAGCCTTTGCGCCACAAAATCAGCGGCATGGCTGTCGATAACCTCAGGCCCTTTATCCACACAGTATTGCCGCTCTTTAACGCCTAAACGGAAACGGGCGCGGAAGGGCGAACGCGACAGGCGGCTAAACAGTGCGTTGAGAGTAGACATCAGTAGACCGAACGCCCCAGCCGCCGGGTCAGTGTCTCCAGCACGGCCACCCCCGCCAGCGAGTTCCCGGTCTCATCCAGCTCCGGGCTCCAGACCGCAATCGCCATCTCATGCGGGACGATCGCCACCACCCCGCCACCGACGCCGGATTTCGCCGGCAGCCCGACGCGCCAGGCAAACTCACCGGCGTTTTGGTACATCCCGCTGGTCGCCATCAGGGCGTTAACCTGACGCGCCTGCATCGGCGAGACCACGCTTTGCGCCAGATGTGGAGCATGCCCCTGATGCGCGAGGAACAGGAACGTCTGCGCCAGCTCGACGCAGCTCATCTTCAGCGCACAGTAGTGAAAATAGTTTTGCAGCACGGTGGCCACATCGTTATGGAAATTACCGAACGACTTCATCAGCCAGGCGATGGCCGCATTGCGGGCGGAGTGGTCAAACTCGGAGCGGGCGACCAGCGGATCGTAGGCGATATCATCAACGCCGGAGAGCTGGCGCACAATCTCCAGCATGCGCTGACGCGGCGCGCTGAGACGACTTTGCAGCATATCGCACACCACCAGCGCACCGGCGTTGATAAAGGGATTACGCGGTTTGCCGTGTTCAATTTCCAGCTGCAGTAACGAGTTGAACGGCTGGCCGGACGGATCTTTACCGACCCGCTGCCAGATCTCATCCTCATCGTACTGGCGCATCGCCGCCACCAGGCTCAACACCTTTGAGATAGACTGGATGGAAAAACGCTCGCTGGCATCGCCAGCCTGATAGCGCTGCCCGTCAACCGTACAGATGGCGATCCCCAGCTTGTCGCCGCTCACCGACGCCAGCGCCGGAATATAGTCCGCCACACGTCCCTGCCCCAGTAACGGACGCACCTGCGTCAGGATCGCGTCCAGCATCTCATTATCGATGACCGCAGCCACTCTTTACTCCTTGCCCTCAGGCGAAAACGGGCTGCGAGTATAGCAGAGGCGAAGCGGATGCGTCAGGCCGGAAGGCGAAAACGCGATACCGCCTGCTGCAGAAGTACCGACTCCTGATGCAGACGCCGGGAGGACGCTGACGCCTCAGAGACCAGCGCATCGGTTTGCCGCGCCACCTGGTTCAGCCCCTGCAGCTGACGCGTCATCTGATGAATACTTTCCCCCTGGCTCATCGTGGCGCCGGAGATATCGCTGAGCAGCTGGCTGAGATTGCCCACAAGGCCAGTGACCTGCTGCAGATTATCCTCCAGCCGGGTGACCGCCTTAGAGCCATCTTCAATGCCCTGCAGCGAATGGTTAATCAGCGCCTGAATCGTCTGCGTTGAATGGCTGCTTTTTCTGGCCAGCAGACCAACCTCCCTGGCAACCACCGCAAAGCCCCGCCCCTGGTTGCCCGCGTGCGCCGCTTCAATGGCAGCATTGAGCGCCAGAATGTTGGTCTGAAAAGCAACGCTGTCGATCATTGCCACGATCCCGCGCATCTCGGCGGATCGCCCGACGATCGCCTGCATCGAGGCATTGACCGTCGACATCATCATATCGCCCCCCGCCGCGACCTGCCGCGCTTCGTCAGCGCGCGAGCTGGCGAGTTTCGCATAGCCGGTATTGCCTTGTACGTGGGTCTCAAGGGTCGCGATATGCGCCGTCACCTCCTCCAGCTCTTTCGCCTGGCGGGCTGACTGCTGATACAGCGCCTGATTACCCTGCGCCAGCGAGCCGATATTATCGACCATCGACGTGGTGGCCTCACTCACCTGCATCACCAGCTGCTGCAGACCCTGCTGCATGGTGCTGATACTGGCGCTGAGCTGGCCAATTTCGCGGTTAAAGTGGGTCACCCCCGGTGGCGCGGCCGAGAGATCCCCTGCGGCGAGCCGGGCGGTATGGGCCAGTAAGCGACGCAGCGGGGTGATGACCCACCTGGCCATCCCGAACCAGACCACAACGGCGATCGCCAGCAGGATCCCCGGCGCGCAGAGAAACAGCGTTTGCAGCCCGGAAAGTTGTGCCATCAGTGCCTGACGCCCCTGGTTCGCCTGACGCTCGCTGGCCTGCTGGTAGCGCGCGTAGTTCTCGTTGAAGTCGCTCTGAAATGCCTGAGCCGGTACGGCAAAGAAATCGTCAATGGTGTTGGTTTTCACCAGGCTGTCGGCCTGCTCTTTAATGGCACCGTAAAACAGCTGGTAGCTGTTCACCAGCGCCTCATCTTTGGGTGGATGAAGCGAAAGCCACGCACGCCATGCCTGCTGAGAGGTTGCCAGCGCCTTTTGCGCTTCATCCATCAGGCTGTGCCAGCTGCCTTCCGAGCCGGTCTCCTTATCCTGCATAAAGTAAACCCCGGAGCGGTTGAGCAGATCGCTTGCCGCCAGCAACGAGACGCGCGCCAGATCCAGCTTTCCCTGCTGCTGCCACGCCAGCTGGTTCTGTTGTTCATTACGTTGTGCCTCTCGCAACGAGGCGGTCAGAAGAAAGGAAGAAGAGAGCTGCAGAGCGGAGAACAGACCAATTATACAAAAGATGCCCGCCAGCAGACCAAACTGACGGGGAATGAGGCGCTGCGCAATACGACGATAAATTTGCGTTAGGTTCATGATTTTCTTCAGTAACAATGCGTTAGACGCAGCGAGTCTACGAAACGAAAATGACAGAACCATGGCAGTCATATGACAAAGGCCTTTAGCAGGAAGGCCTTTTTGCAGCGGTGTTTTCAGCCCGCGACGCGGACGCTGAGTCGTCTGGCATCAGACCCGGTTTTTCCACACGGTCTGCACGTTACAGAACTCGTGCAGGCCGAAGTGCGACAGCTCGCGGCCAAAGCCGCTCTTTTTCACGCCGCCGAAGGCCACGCGGGCATCGCTGGCGCTAAAGCCATTGATAAACACCCCGCCGCACTCCAGCTCGCGGGAGAAACGTTCGGCCTGTTGGTCGCTGGCGGTAAACACGGTGGCGGAGAGACCGAAGTCGCTGTCGTTGGCCAGCTGCAGGGCGTGATCGGCATCCTGCGCCACGGTTATCGCCGCCACCGGGCCGAACAGCTCCTGACGGAATGCGGTCATCTGCGGCGTGACGTCGGCCAGCACGGTCGGCGCATAGTAGTTACCTGCGCCAGCCACTTTCTCCCCACCCAGCAGCAGCGTGGCCCCCTCCGCCAGCGAAGACTGAACCTGCTGATGCAGCTCATCACGCAGATCGTAACGCGCCATCGGACCGAGGTCGTTTTTCTCATCCTCCGGCGCCCCCATCTTCAGGGCGGCCGTTGCCTCGACAAAGCGCCGGGTGAAGCGCTGCGCCACCCCAGCTTCGACGATAAAGCGTTTCGCCGCCGCGCAAACCTGTCCGGTATTCTGATAGCGCCCGGCCACCGCCGCCTTCACCGCCAGCTCCAGATCGGCGTCGTTAAGCACGATAAACGGATCAGAGCCGCCCAGCTCAAGGACGCATTTTTTCAGCGCCGCCCCGGCCTGGGCGCCAATCGCCGAGCCTGCGCGCACGCTGCCGGTCACGGTGACGGCGGCAATGCGACGATCGTTAATCGCCTGCGTCACCCCGTCGTTGGTGGCGTT
>JAFACP010000379.1 GCA_023425455.1 Pseudomonadota bacterium
ATCCGCGGCTGATCGTGGTTACACCAGAACAGGGCGTTCCAGGCTTTGCCGTGCATGCCCTGCTGCCAGTGCCGGAACAGGGATTTTAGCGCCACGTAGTCGGGCCTGGCTCTGGTCCACTTTTCGCCGCCGGGATAATCGACCTTCAGGTGGTGGAAATTAAAGGTCATCGACAGCTCGCGGCCGTCGAGCGCGGCGTACTGCTGACAGTTTTCCAGCGACGTTGACGACATTTCGCCTACCGTCATCAGGTTACGCGGGGTGAAGACGTCGCGGCTCATCTCCTGCAGATACTCATGGATCCGCGGCCCGTCGGTATAGAAGCGGCGACCGTCCCCGATATCGTCGTTGGGGAAGTGCTGGTCTTTAGAGATCAGGTTAATCACGTCGAGACGGAGACCGTCCACGCCGCGATCGGCCCAGAACGCGCACACCTTTTTCAGTTCGTCGCGCACCGCCGGGTTTTCCCAGTTGAGATCCGCCTGCTCCGGGGCAAACAGGTGCAGATAATACTGCCCGCTTTCCGCGTGGCGACGCCAGGCGTTGCCGCCAAACTTGGAGCGCCAGTTGTTCGGCAGCAGGCCGTCCGGCGTGCCGTCGCGCCAGATATAAAATGCGCGGTACGGGCTTTGCGGATCGAGGGACTGCTGGAACCACGCGTGCTGCGTGGAGGTGTGGTTGAACACCATATCCAGCACGATACGAATGCCGCGCTCGTGCGCCTGCGCCACCAGCTCGTCGAAGTCGTCCAGGGTGCCGTACGCCGGGTCAATGGCGGTGTAATCCGCCACGTCGTAGCCGTTATCAATCTGCGGCGAGAGATAAAACGGCGTGAGCCAGATGGCGTCAACCCCGAGGGTGTGCAGATAATCAAGGCGTTGGGTCACGCCGCGCAGGTCGCCGGTGCCGTTGCCGGTGGTGTCCTGAAAACTCTTTGGATAGATCTGATAAATAACGCCGTTCTGCCACCAGTGTGGAAGGGTATTCATAATACGTTCCTGCAAATGCGAAGGGGCGCAACTGCGCCCCGAATGAGGGTATTAAACAATCTGTAGCGTGCCCTGACGGAACTTACGCTGATAAACCACGGTGGTGAGAGTCACAGGGACGATAATCGCCACCGTCATCGCCAGCGCAAACACCTGCCAGTAAGCGGGCTGAATGGAGAGAATGCCCGGCAGGCCGCCCACGCCGATGCCGTTAGCCATCACGCCGTACAGGCTGCAGATAAGGCCGGCAAGGCCGGAGCCGATCATGGCGCAGAGCATCGGGAAGCGGTATTTGAGGTTAATCCCGTACATCGCCGGTTCGGTAACGCCGAGGTAGGCGGAGATGGCCGCCGGAACCGAGATCTCACGCTCATTGTGCTTACGGCTGACCAGGATAATGCCGGTCACCGCCGACGCCTGGGCAATATTCGACAGGGCGATGATTGGCCAGACCGGCGTCCCGCCGAGGCTCTGGATCATCTGCATATCGATAGCCAGCGTGGTCTGGTGCACGCCGGTAATCACCAGCGGGGCATACAGGAAGCCGAACAGCGCGGCGCCAATCGGCGCGAAGCTGCCGGTCATCAGGTGACGCACCGCGAAGACCACGCCGTCGCCAATCATGCGGCCAAACGGGCCGATAAAGGCGTGGGCGAGGAAGACGGCGAGGATCAGCGAGCAGACCGGCACCACCACCAGGTAGAGGTAATCCGGCACCAGCCGTTTCAGGCGTGTTTCAATAAAGCCCAGCGCCAGGCCCGCCAGCAGAGCTGGGATCACCTGCGCCTGATAGCCCACTTTGGCGATCGTAAACAGGCCGAAGTTCCACACCTCCGGCGCCTGCTGACCCAGTAAGTAAGCATTCATTAACTGTGGAGAGACCAGCGTAACGCCCAGCACGATACCGAGGATTGGCGTACCACCCATCTTGCGCACCGCGGACCAGCAGATCCCCACCGGCAGATAGAAGAAGATCGCCTCGCCAATCAGCCACAGAAAATCGTAGACGGTGTGCAGCACCGGGTACATCTGCGCCAGGGTTTTGCCGTCACTCATCGGCACATCGCCGATCACGTTACGGAAGCCGAGGATCAGGCCTCCGCTGATCAGCGCCGGCAGCAGCGGGAAGAAAATTTCCGCGAAGTGGGAGATCAGCATCTCGTGCCACTTCATGTTTTGACGCGCCGCCTTTTTGGCCTGCTCTTTATCGGCGGAGGCGTGCCCGGTGGTTGCCAGCAGCGCCTGATAGTAATCGCCCACTTCGGGGCCAATCACCACCTGGAACTGACCGGCGTTGGTGAAGCAGCCTTTCACCATCGCCAGCGCGTCGATGGCTTTCGGATCCGCTTTGGCCGGATCGTTCAGCACAAAGCGCAGGCGGGTAATGCAATGGCTGACGGTGGCGATGTTTTCGCGGCCGCCGACCAGCACGATCAGCTGGTCGATATCTTCTTGTTTGACTTTACGCATCATGAAACCTCATGACTGATGGGGTGGGGATAATGAACTGAGCGCAAGCCTACTCTTTCAGCGTGACGGCGAAAATGGGAACGTTCCCAAGATCGGGCGAAGATCACAATAAACCGCTATGTGGGGGTTAAGAAAGATGGGCAGGAATCACTATCTGGCGCGGTTCGCTGCGGCCGTTAATCTGCTCGATCAGCTGCGCGGCGGCCTGCCTGCCGGACTCGGCGTAGCCAGGGTCGACGGTGATAATCTCCGGGTGCAGAAACTTCATCAGCGGTGTACTCCCAACGCTCGCCACCTGCACAGCGTCGATACGCTGCTCCTGCAGATATTTGCTCGCGCCGAGCGCCAGCGTATCGGTAGCGCAGACCAGCGCGGTGGTCTGTGCGGTCAACACCTTCGCGACCTGCTCGTAGCCCTGCTTCATGCCAAGCCCCGGCAGGGAGGCCACGGCCGGAAGGCTGTGCTGTTCACAAAACGTCAGGTAGGCCTCATGGCGACGCTTGCCGGTGGTGACGTCCGCGTGCGGCACCCCGAGATAGCTGATGTGGCGATGACCGGTTGCGTACAGGCGCTGCATCAGGGTCACGATCGCCCCTTCATCGTCATAACATACGGAGGCAAAACCGCTGGCGTCGCGCGCCAGCAGCACCAGCGACGGCTGCCAGGACTTGAGGATAGCCTCGTCGATGCCGGTAAACCCAAACAGCACCACGCCATCAATGTTGCGACGTTGCAGCATGCCCAGATGCTCCGCCACCAGCTGCGGCGAGAACTGGCTCTCCATCATGATCGGATCGTAACCCTGCTCGTAGAAGGCGGGCAGCATGGTCTGAACCGCAAGGTTTTCCGACAGCGAATCAAGACGCGAGACAATGATGGCGACCACCTTATCGCTCTGCCCGCGCATGGCACGCGCGGAGCGGGAGGGGGAGAAACCGTGCTGATTCATAACCGCCTCGACGCGCTCACGCGTGCGCTCGCTGACACCACTTTCGTTGTTCAGCACGCGCGACACGGTGGATTTCCCCACGCCGCTTAAACGCGCAATGTCTTTAATCGTAAGGCGGTTTTGCATCTTTTGTTCCCTGTCACGGCGAAGGCCATCGTCAAATGAGCCTAATGCTATAGCGTGATTTCGCTATGGGCAAAGTCTGGTTTACGTTCGGTTTATTTGCAGCGGCCTATAATAGCGCCCGAATTGCCGCGAACGGTATGGTTTAATCCCGATACTGCGTGGCGAACCCTTTAATTTACTTACCGGAGGCGACATGGATCCCGATCCCGCACCTCTCCTGAACGGGAGAGTCCTTTCTTTCCGGTAAGCCAGCCTCCGCGCTGTCTCATCGGTGATGTGAGGCAGCAACGTCTTATACGTTCCTGCATGAAAAATGACGTGCCTGTCAGGTAAGGCGTTGCCGTGCCTGCAGGAAAGACTGCGTCCGCCCCGGCGGATGCGGGGGAATCACTATGCTGAAAAATATCACCCGACAGTTGCTTGCCCAACTGAACCGTCACCTGCCACGCCGCCTGGTCCAGCGTGACCCGCTACCGAACGCCAGAGACCTGGCGGGAGCGGCCATCCCCTCCGCCCTGACCCGCCAGTGCCTGAACGTCGCGGCGATGGACGAAAATGAGGTCTGGCGCGCCTTTGGCGGCCACCCGGAAGGGCTGACGCCGGCGGAAGTGGAAAAATGCCGCGCCGTGCACGGTGCAAACCAGATCCCGGCGCAGAAACCGGCTCCGTGGTGGGTACACCTGTGGATCTGCTACCGCAACCCTTTCAACCTGCTGCTGACGGTGCTGGGCATTATCTCGTACGCCACTGAAGATCTGTTCGCCGCCGGGGTCATCGCCCTGATGGTGGGGATCTCAACGCTGCTTAACTTTATTCAGGAGGCCCGCTCCACCCGTGCGGCGGACGCCCTGAAGGCGATGGTCAGCAACACCGCCACCGTCTGCCGGGTGATTAACGATCTCGGTGAAAACGGCTGGATGGAGATCCCCATCGACCAGCTGGTGCCGGGCGATCTGGTGAAGCTGGCGGCCGGGGACATGATCCCGGCGGATTTACGCGTCATCCAGGCGCGGGATCTGTTCGTGGCGCAGGCATCGCTGACCGGCGAGTCTCTGCCGGTGGAGAAGGTGGCGCGCACCCGCGATGCGCAGCAGATGAACCCGCTGGAGTGCGACACCCTGTGCTTTATGGGCACCACGGTGGTGAGCGGCACGGCGCAGGCGATCGTGATGGCGACCGGCGGTAACACCTGGTTCGGCCAGCTCGCCGGGCGGGTTGGCGAGCAGGAGAGCGAGCCCAACGCCTTCCAGAAGGGCATTGGCCGCGTCAGCATGCTGCTGATCCGCTTTATGATGGTGATGACGCCGATCGTGCTGCTGATCAACGGCTACACCAAAGGCGACTGGTGGGAAGCGGCGCTGTTCGCCCTCTCCGTCGCGGTGGGGTTAACCCCGGAAATGCTGCCGATGATTGTGACCTCCACCCTGGCGCGCGGCGCGGTGAAGCTGTCGAAGCAGAAGGTGATCGTCAAACATCTCGATGCGATCCAGAACTTTGGCGCGATGGATATCCTCTGCACCGACAAAACCGGCACCCTGACCCAGGACAAGATCGTGCTGGAGAACCACACCGATATTTCCGGCAAAAGCAGCGATCGCGTGCTGCACAGCGCGTGGCTGAACAGCCACTACCAGACCGGGCTGAAAAACCTGCTCGATGTCGCGGTGCTGGAAGGGGTGGATGAAGAGGCCGCGCGCACGCTCTCCGGGCGCTGGCAGAAGGTGGATGAGATCCCGTTTGATTTCGAGCGCCGTCGCATGTCGGTGGTGGTCAGCGAACAGCCGGATGTGCATCAGCTGATCTGCAAAGGGGCGCTGCAGGAGATCCTCACCGTCTGTTCCCAGGTACGCTATAACGGCGACATCGTGCCGCTCGATCAGACCATGCTGCGGCGCATTAAGCGCGTCACCGACAACCTCAACCGCCAGGGATTGCGGGTAGTGGCGGTGGCGAGCAAGTTTCTGCCCGCCCGCGAAGGGGACTATCAGCGGATTGACGAATCTGATCTGATCCTCGAGGGGTATATCGCGTTCCTCGATCCGCCGAAAGAGACCACCGCCCCCGCGCTGCAGGCGCTGAAGGCTAACGGGATCACGGTGAAGATCCTCACCGGCGACAGCGAACTGGTGGCGGCGAAAGTGTGCCA
Organism: Pseudomonadota bacterium; assembly: GCA_023425455.1. GTDB lineage: Bacteria > Pseudomonadota > Gammaproteobacteria > Enterobacterales > Enterobacteriaceae > Enterobacter. The sequence continues at coordinate 5,681 of JAFACP010000379.1, forward strand.
TGAGGTCGGGCTGGATGCCGGCGAGGCGGTGGTGGGTAGCGATATCGACGCTCTGTCCGACGACCAGCTGGCGGCGCTGGCGCAGCGTACCACGCTGTTTGCCCGCCTGACGCCGATGCATAAAGAGCGGATCGTCACCCTGCTGCGCCGGGAAGGGCATGTGGTGGGCTTTATGGGCGATGGCATTAACGACGCCCCGGCGCTGCGCGCGGCAGACATTGGCATCTCCGTGGACGGCGCGGTGGATATCGCCCGCGAGGCGGCGGATATCATCCTGCTGGAAAAGAGCCTGATGGTGCTGGAGGAGGGGGTGATTGAAGGCCGCCGGACCTTCGCCAACATGCTGAAGTACATCAAAATGACCGCCAGCTCTAACTTCGGGAACGTCTTCAGCGTGCTGGTGGCGAGCGCTTTTCTGCCGTTCCTGCCGATGCTGCCGCTGCATCTGCTGATCCAGAACCTGATGTACGATGTCTCGCAGGTGGCGATCCCGTTTGATAACGTCGACGACGAGCAGATACAGAAGCCACAGCGCTGGAACCCGTCCGATCTGGGGCGCTTTATGCTGTTCTTTGGCCCGATCAGCTCGATCTTCGACATTCTGACCTTCTGCCTGATGTGGTTCGTGTTCCACGCCAACACGCCGGAACACCAGACCCTGTTCCAGTCCGGCTGGTTCGTGGTGGGCCTGCTGTCGCAGACGCTAGTGGTGCATATGATCCGCACCCGTCGCATTCCGTTTATCCAGAGCCGGGCCGCGTGGCCGCTGATTGTGATGACGGGGGGGGTGATGGCGCTCGGCATCGCGCTGCCGTTCTCGCCGCTGGCGGGGTATCTGCAGCTGCAGGCGCTGCCGCTGAGCTACTTCCCGTGGCTGGTGGCGATTCTGGCGGGCTACATGGTGCTGACGCAGATGGTGAAAGGGTTCTACAGCCGCCGCTACGGCTGGCAGTGAGTTTATCCCCTCTCTTCGCCGGGAGAGAGGGGCCGTTTTCTCTTAAATTCAACAGCCTGTGATCTGCATCGTCCCCTTCGCTTGACGACAATTTACGCGCATGTTAACTGAATGTTTTGCCAGGATTTTGGCCCGTCAGATAAAGGAACATTCATGTTACGGTACAGTCTGTTAACCGCCGGGCTTCTGCTTGGCTCTTCTGCGCTTGCCGCTCCGGCAGGCGATCTTCCGCTAATGCCCTGGCCGGCGAAGGTTGAACGCCCGGCCAGCCAGGGGGCGCTGGTGTTGAACAACGCGGTTTCCGTCAGCGTCAGCGGGGACGATCCCGGCGAGTTGGTCAGCCGCCTGCGCCAGCGCATCGCCCTGCAGACCGGCTGGACGCTTCAGCCGCAGGCTGAGAAGCCGGAAAAACCGACCATCCGCATCGCCATCGCGCGTAAGGTGAAGCCGCAGCCAATGCCGGACAGCGACGAAAGCTACACGCTGACGGTGGATGCCAGCGGCGTGGCCATCTCCGCCGCTACCCGCTTCGGCGCAATGCGGGCGATGGAGACGCTGCTGCAGCTTATCCAGAACGGCGCGGAAAACAGCTCAATCCCGTTTGTCACCATTGAGGATGCGCCGCGCTTCCCGTGGCGCGGGTTGCTGCTGGATTCGGCGCGTCACTTTATTCCGCTCAACGATATCAAACGCCAGATCGACGGCATGGCGGCGGCAAAACTGAACGTGCTGCACTGGCATCTCACCGACGACCAGGGCTGGCGCTTTGCCACCTCGCGCTATCCAAAGCTGACGCAGCTGGCGAGCGACGGGCTGTTTTACACCGCGGATCAGATGCGTGAGGTGGTGCGCTACGCCGCCGGGCGCGGCATTCGCGTGGTGCCGGAGATCGACATGCCGGGCCACGCCTCGGCCATTGCCGTGGCTTACCCGGAGCTGATGAGCGCGCCCGGTCCGTACAGCATGGAGCGCCACTGGGGCGTGCTGAAGCCGGTGCTTGATCCCACCCGCGAGGCCACCTGGGCCTTTGTTGAGGCGATGGTCAGTGAACTGGCGGCGATCTTCCCCGATCCCTATCTGCATATCGGCGGCGATGAGGTGGATGATACCCAGTGGAAAGAGAATGCCGCGATCCAGCGATTTATACGCGATAACAAGCTGGCGGACAGCCACGCGCTGCAGGCCTGGTTCAACCGTCGGCTGGAGACCATCCTTGAAAAACACCACCGCCGGATGGTGGGCTGGGATGAGATCTTCCACCCGGATCTGCCAAAAAGCATTCTGATCCAGTCCTGGCAGGGACAGGACGCGCTGGGGCAGGTGGCGCAGAGCGGCTACAAGGGGATCCTCTCCACCGGGTTTTATCTCGATCAGCCGCAGTCCACCGCCTACCACTACCGCAATGAAATTGTGCCCCAGGGGCTAAACGGCGTAGATAAGATCGGCGACAACGACAGCGCCCAGAGCTGGTCGTTCTCAATGCCGCGCCTGAAAGGCAGCCCGGTGACGGGGAGCTTTACGCTGGTGAAAGGTGACGCCGGCTGGCGCGGGTTTATTGATTTCAAAGGGAAATCGCGCCGTGCGGTGCAGGACATTGACTGGCGTGATGACAACCAGGTGACCTTCACGGTCGATACGTGGATGGGGGAGACGCGCCCCGTCGTGACGGTCAACAACGATACCCTGAGCGGCTACTTCCTGCTCGGCAACGCCCGTTATCCGATCGTCGGCCAGCGGCTGGACGCGGTGCCGGAGGGCATACAGCCGGTGGTGCCGGATGCGGCGAATCAGGCCAATCTGCTGGGCGGTGAGGCGGCGCTGTGGGCGGAAAACGTCGTGGCCCCGGTGCTGGACATCAAGCTCTGGCCGCGCGCCTTCGCGGTGGCTGAGCGGCTGTGGTCGGCGCAGGATGTGAAAGACGTCGACAACATGTACACCCGCCTGCAGGCGATAGACAGCTGGTCGACGGTATCGGCAGGGTTACAGCAGCATACTCAGCAACAGGTGCAGTTCACCCGGCTGGCCAACAGCACCGACACGCTGCCGCTCGAGATCCTCGCCCAGGCGATCGAGCCGGCGCAGTACTACACCCGCCAGCACCTGAAGTTCCAGGCCGGGAACTATCACCAGTTTGAGCCGCTCAACCGCTTCGCCGACGCGCTGAACGCCGAAAGCGACACCGTACGGCAGATGAACCGATGGGCCGACAGGCTGGTGAGCGACGCGGAAGACAGCGAAAGCGCCGGGGCGCTGCGCCACGTCTTCACCCGCTGGCAGAACAACACCAGCGACGCGCTGGCGCTAAGCGAAAACAACTATCAGCTGAAAGCGATGAAGCCGGTGATCCAGCAGGTGGATAAGCTGGCGGCGACCGGCATCCGCCTGACGGATCTGGTGGCGCGCCAGGGCACGCTGGACGACAACGAGATCGCCTCGATTCAAAAAGAGCTGGATAACGCGGCGCGCATTCAGGACGAAGTGGTGATTGCCGCGGTCTCGCCGCTGGAGACGCTGCTGCGGGCGACCCGCAACGAGTAAGGGAAAGGTTGCCGGAAGACAGAGCCGGCCTGAGGGGGCCGGCTCTGTGGCTGGCGGGGAGAGCACCCGCGCGGGGAATGGACAATGCAAAACGCCCTGGCCTGCCGCGTCAGGCGACCAGCCCGGGCATCTGCGTCATTACACTCGCCAGTACCTTTTGCGCGTCGAGTGACGCATAGGGCAGACTTTCAATAATTGCCACGGGCCGCGCGTCGGCGATAATTTTCTCAATCTCCTCAGCCTTGTACTGAATGTGCGGCGCAATGAGAAAAGCGTCGAAAGCGGGCGCGACGCTGGAAAAGTTATCCAGCCCTACCGCGCTAATAATCAGAGGGTGGCCCTGCTTGTCTGCCAGCAGCTGCATCTTTTTGGCGAGCGAACTGGCGGTATTGCCAAACAAACAACATATCAGAAGCTTTTTCATATTTTGACCTCCTGAGAACCGCTCATAGAATATGACCCGCGACGGGTATAAAATGCGCGCCAGCTCTTATTTGCATGACAAATAGAACGCTGATCTACCGGTGATGGGCGAGTGTGTGCCGGATGGCTGGCGGAGATCGGAAAATGGACCTTAAGGGAGCAGGCGAGCAGTGGTAAAACACATCTTTATGCTGGCGGTTTTCGCCAGCCTGGCTACGGGGTGCGCGCCACTCCAGCCTTCCGGATGCCATAAAACAACGGCGACAGGGAATTGCGGCTCCGGCAACTGGGATGACCAGGACCCGTGGGGCGCGCAGGCGCGGGGGATCCGTGATGCGATAAATGCGGAGCTTGAGGCGCCACAAAGCTGGAAAGGAAAAAAATGCCGATTGCATATTGCGTTCGCGCCGGACGGCACGGCGCGCAGCATATCCACAAGCGACGGTAATAAAGCCTATTGCGCGGCATTACAATCCGCAGCGCAAAAAGCCCGCTTCCCGGCCTTTACCAACCCGGCGGTCTATCACGATTTCCAGAAATCGCGCTTTGATATGCGGGGGTAGTGTGGCGTGAGCGGGTGTAGCTCCGTATGCTGCAGGGCCTGATATCTTCAGGCCTTCGAATCAGAACCGTAGCGTATTGTAAGCACTCCGCGTAACCGAACCATTCTCCTGTAGCGAATTTCTGACAAACGGTTCAGATATTCTGTAAGGTCAGTGCCTTCCCTATGACCGACGGCTTTGTGCCAGGAGCGGAAGTTGCTAATAACAGTTTGTGTGGATTACGGGGGCAGGTCACTGCGCTGCTTCGTGCCAGAAGCGGACGTTGCTCTATTCATGTAAGATTAATAGAATGTCTTTCGATAAATTTTTGACTTAATCTTAAATAAGAATGACTTTTTTGCATGTCAGCGTTTTACTTTACATTCAGAAACAAATAGGATATTGAAAAAATAAGAGAGAAATAATGACACACTCCAAAAAACTTAAAAAATAATAAGAGAGAAACTATGCCACATCCCCCTAAAATACTTAAAAAATCATTAATTACTGTTTTTTTTTGAGTGGTATTCTTGCTGTTCTTGGATATTTTGGTGCATTGAACGGAGTTTTTGATTTATATCAACATATCGCAGATAATTTTTTGCAAAAAAAGCAGAGGATAATCTTTATGTGATTTACACCGGAGCATCAATAAAGTACATTGAGTCAATTTTTGGCCCTCCTGTGAAGGAAGAACATTCTGAGGGCGGGAAGGTTCATGAGTATATTTACTCTTTCAAAAAGTTCTATCTGCAAGTGGTTTATGATAATAATAACACAGTGATACTCTATTCCGTAACCAGCAAGGATGAGAACTTTCATCCTGAAGTACCATATCTGAGAAAAATCCTTGGACATAAATTCAAAGATTTTGGAAGTGATATTGATTATTTACAGTCGAGCTATTCTTCGAAGTTCTATCAATATGAGGAAGGGCATTATTTAGGAAATCCTGGTAACTATAGAAATTTTTACCTTGCCTATAATCCTGCTGGAGTTGATTATTTTGAGTTAGATCCACTTCCAGATCTCTCTAATGACGACAAATCTCCTCCAAATAAAAATGATCTTGAAAAATTCAGAAATAATAATGCTCCAAATACATTTGGGGTTGGCGATATCCTCGGAGGTCCAGAGGGGCTTGAGTTAAACTTTGGACTTGGGATTGGTTATTACGATGCGAGAGATATTCCAGATAAAGATTAGTGATCATGTATCATACCTTTTTTGTATCGTTTCAAATTAGGTAGTCACAATTAGACTAGTTAATCTAATCAGCTCTGAGGTCCGCTCCTCGCTCACAGCGGACATTCAACTCAGTTAAAAGGTCTTCTCCGTGCCAAAAGCAGACGTTACTAAGATAATTTTTAATGGATTTTTTATACAATATTATAGCGCAAGCAGCCAATAAGAAATGCGTCAGATACGTTTCTCATCGGCGTTTTTTCGGCTATTGATGATATCATTTTTCTAAATAACGCTTGACCCACTTTTCTTCTATTTTTTTAAGTCGGACGGTATCAATACCTCTTGAATACTTATTAACTTTATACTCAGCATGTTGTAAAAAATAAGATAACGATAATGCTCGAGTTATGGAAAAAAGGCCATTTAATCGAATTACTTCATCCTTTAGCCTTTTTTTTCTCTCTTTTCCTGTTTGTATCTTAGCATTCGCTGCACTTCTAATATCATCAGGCGGGAGATCTTCAAGCCTTACTGCCTCAGCCCATAAC
>JAFACP010000407.1 GCA_023425455.1 Pseudomonadota bacterium
CGCCGCCGGATCTTCGCGTTCCACGGCATTCACGAACTGCTGGGCGGACATGCCGGATAAAATAGCCAGCGCCAGCTTTGGCCCGACGCCGTTGGTCTTAATCAGCTCGCGGAACAGCATGCGTTCCTGCTTGTTGTTAAAGCCATACAGCAGCTGGGCATCTTCACGCACGACAAACTGGGTAAAGACAATCGCCTCGTTGCCCGCGTCCGGCAGCTCATAGAAGCAGGTCATCGGCATATGGACTTCATAGCCCACGCCACCCACTTCCAGCAGCACTAACGGGGGTTGTTTTTCAATGATGATGCCTCTGAGTCTGCCTATCACATGACGCTCCTGCGTTCTGGAAAATTAACTGCCGACGAATACCCTGAATAATTCGTGTTGCATCAGGCCCCCCAGGGGTGAAACACCGGGCGCTTACGCCAGTATGTGACTGGGGTGAGCAGGTCTCGCCAACGCACATGCAACCTGAAGTATGACGGGTATAATAAAAAAAGGCAGGATAAACATCCAGCCTGATTTGTTATTATCGCAACCTGCCGCGCGCCAGATTGAGCCTTGACTCACTCATTTGCATCGCGTTCTGGCTCACGTGGCAGTGGGTTATTGCAATCGCCAGCGCATCGGCGGCGTCGGCCTGCGGGTTGGCGGGGAGCTTCAGCAACGTGCGAACCATATGTTGCACCTGGCTTTTCTCCGCGCTGCCGATCCCCACCACCGTCTGCTTAACCTGTCTTGCGGCATATTCAAACACCGGTAGATCCTGGTTCACGGCGGCGACAATCGCCACCCCGCGCGCCTGGCCAAGCTTCAGCGCCGAATCGGCATTTTTCGCCATAAAAACCTGTTCGATAGCGAAATAGTCCGGCTGAAACTGGGTGATAATCTCCGACACGCCCGCATAGATGAGCTTCAGGCGTGACGGCAGATCGTCCACTTTGGTGCGAATACAGCCGCTGCCCAGGTAGGTCAGCTGGCGTCCTGACTGGCGGATAACGCCATAACCGGTGACGCGCGAGCCAGGGTCAATCCCAAGGATAATCGACATCACGCGTCTCCTGTACAGGGTTCAGGCTGGCGCATTACAGCGTCGCAGCCACCTCATCAGAGATTTCACCGTTGTGGTACACTTCCTGCACATCGTCGCAGTCTTCGAGCATGTCGATCAGACGCAGCAGCTTCGGTGCCGTTTCCGCATCCATGTCCGCCTTGGTTGACGGGATCATTGAGACTTCTGCGTTATCCGCTTTCAGACCCGCTGCTTCCAGCGCATCACGTACCGCGCCCATCTCTTCCCAGGCGGTGTAAACGTCAATCGCGCCGTCATCGAAGGTCACCACGTCTTCCGCACCTGCTTCCAGCGCCGCTTCCATGATCACATCTTCATCGCCCTTCTCGAAGGAGATGACCCCTTTTTTGCTGAACAGGTAGGCCACGGAGCCGTCAGTGCCCAGGTTACCGCCGGTTTTGCTGAAAGCATGGCGTACTTCAGCAACGGTACGGTTGCGGTTGTCAGACAGACACTCAACCATAACCGCCGTACCGCCAGGGCCGTAACCTTCATAAATGATGGTTTCCATGTTCGCGTCTTCATCACCGCCCACGCCACGCGCGATAGCGCGGTTGAGGGTGTCACGGGTCATGTTGTTCGACAGCGCTTTATCTACCGCCGCACGCAGACGCGGGTTAGAGCCCACGTCGCCGCCGCCCAGACGCGCAGCCGTCACCAACTCACGAATAATTTTGGTAAAGATTTTACCGCGTTTGGCATCCTGTGCCGCTTTGCGGTGTTTGGTGTTGGCCCACTTACTATGACCTGCCATAAAAATTTCCTCAAACAGCGCCCCTTTTCAGGCAGCGTTAATTACAAATTCTTCAATCGCCTGCCGGTTGCTCCACGATTTGGTCAATACGGCGGCATCCGCCGCATCAACCCAACGGTAGGTCAGATGTTCGGTGAACACGATCTCCCGTTCATGGGGGAGCGCGAGACAGAACCACGATTCCGTATTGCGCTCAATCCCCGGTGCATAGCGATGACGTAAATGGCTAAAAATTTCAAACTCCACCGTGCGCTGACAGTCTTTCAGGGTCAGTTGCTCGCAGGCAACGTCAATGGTGACCTCTTCCTTTACTTCACGCGCGGCGGCCTGCGGCGCGGTCTCCCCCTCTTCCAGACTGCCGGTAACCGACTGCCAGAAATCAGGATCGTCGCGCCGCTGCAGCATCAGCACCCGCTTCGTGTCTTCTGCATAAATGACAACCAGAACAGAAACGGGACGCTTATATGCCATATCAGTTTTTCTCTTCCTTTTTCACCACATCGATACCCAGCTCTGCCAGCGCCGCCGGGTTGGCGAAGCTTGGGGCTTCGGTCATCAGGCACGCCGCTGCGGTGGTTTTCGGGAAGGCAATAACATCACGAATATTGTCGGTGCCGGTTAGCAGCATGGTCAGACGGTCAAGGCCAAATGCCAGGCCCGCGTGCGGCGGCGTACCGTATTTGAGCGCATCCAGCAGGAAGCCAAACTTCTCACGCTGCTCTTGCTCGTTGATACCAAGAATGGCGAACACGGTCTGCTGCATTTCACCGCTGTGAATACGCACGGAACCGCCGCCCACTTCGTAGCCGTTGATCACCATGTCGTAGGCGTTCGCGACCGCATCTTCCGGTGCGGCTTTCAGCTCTGCTGCGCTCATCTCTTTCGGCGAAGTGAACGGGTGGTGCATAGCGGTCAGGCCACCTTCACCGTCGTCTTCAAACATTGGGAAGTCGATCACCCACAGCGGCGCCCATTTGCTTTCGTCGGTCAGGCTCAGGTCTTTGCCCAGCTTCAGACGCAGCGCGCCCATTGCGTCGGCAACGACTTTTTTGTTGTCTGCGCCGAAGAAGATCATATCGCCGTCCTGCGCGCCGGTGCGCTCAAGGATCGCCTCCACGATTTCCGCGTTCAGGAATTTCGCCACCGGGCTGGTAATGCCTTCCAGGCCTTTCGCGCGCTCGGTCACTTTAATATAGGCCAGACCTTTCGCGCCGTAGATCTTGATGAAATTGCCGTAGTCGTCAATCTGCTTGCGGCTCAGGCTGGCACCACCCGGCACGCGCAGGGCGGCAACGCGGCCTTTGGCATCGTTTGCCGGGCCGGCAAATACCGCAAACTCAACGGCTTTCACCAGGTCAGCGACGTCCACCAGCTCCATCGGGTTACGCAGGTCGGGTTTGTCAGAGCCATAACGACGTTCGGCTTCCGCGAAGGTCATGACCGGGAAATCGCCCAGCTCAACGCCTTTTACGTCGTTCCACAGGCTACGGACCAGCGCTTCCATCACCTCACGCACCTGCTCTGCGGTCATAAAGGAGGTTTCGACATCGATTTGGGTAAATTCCGGCTGACGGTCTGCGCGCAGATCTTCGTCACGGAAGCATTTTACAATCTGGTAGTAGCGGTCGAAGCCGGACATCATCAGCAGCTGTTTGAACAGCTGCGGAGACTGCGGCAGCGCGTAGAATTTGCCTTTATGAACGCGGGAGGGAACCAGGTAATCGCGCGCCCCTTCCGGGGTGGCTTTGGTCAGCATCGGAGTTTCGATATCGAGGAAACCGTGGTCGTCCATAAAACGGCGCACCAGGCTGGTGATTTTGGCGCGGGTCTTCAGGCGCTGCGCCATTTCCGGACGACGCAGATCGAGGTAGCGATACTTCAGACGCGCCTCTTCGGTGTTGACGTGGTTAGAGTCCAGCGGCAGCGCATCGGCACGGTTAATGATAACCAGATCGGACGCCAGCACTTCGATTGCGCCGGTCGCCATGTCGGCGTTGATGTTTTTCTCGTCACGCGCACGAACGGTGCCGGTGACCTGAATGCAGAACTCATTACGCAGCTCAGAAGCCAGCTTCAACGCGTCCGCGCGATCCGGATCGAAGAACACCTGAACGATACCTTCGCGGTCGCGCATATCGATAAAGATAAGGCTACCAAGATCACGACGACGGTTGACCCAACCACACAGGGTAACCTGCTGCCCGACGTGGGACTGACGCAGCTGCCCGCAATATTCTGTACGCATGAGATATCCCTTAATTAGCCGCAGGCTGATTGTCGCCTGTCTGACAGGCTACGTTGTCGCAGCTTTAACTGTATGTCACAACTGGATGAAAAAAGGCGGCTATTATACTGGAAATTCCGCCTGACGATAAGAGCGAAGCACTGCCTGGCGGCGGTTTGCTGCACTCTTATTGCGCATTCTCACAAAAATTAACAAAATTATCCCACCGATAACAGGCCGGAACATCGTATGGTGTTGCCCAGACCGTTAATTTGACTGGAGTCATTATGTTTAGCCTTGATGCCGCCAAAACCGCGCTTGTGATTATTGACCTGCAGGAAGGAATTTTGCCTTTTGCCGGGGGGCCACACACCGCTGACGAGGTGGTCGCCCGCGCTGCCCGCCTGGCGGAAAAATGCCGCGCCGGGGGTGCACCGGTTGTCATGGTACGCGTTGGCTGGTCCGCTGATTTCGCCGAAGCCTTAAAGCAGCCTGTCGACGCACAGGCCGCCGCACACGCGCTGCCGGAAAACTGGTGGACCTACCCGCGCGCGCTTGGCAAAAAAGACAGCGATATCGACGTCATCAAACGTCAGTGGGGCGCCTTTTACGGTACCGACCTTGAGCTGCAGCTGCGTCGTCGCGGTATCGATACCATCATTCTGTGCGGTATCTCCACCAATATCGGCGTCGAGTCGACCGCCCGTAACGCGTGGGAGCTGGGCTTTAACCTGGTGATTGCGGAAGATGCATGCAGCGCGGCGTCGTCCGAGCAGCACGCCGGCAGCATGACCCACATCTTCCCGCGCATTGGCCGCGTGCGCAGCACGGACGAGATTTTAAGCGCGCTATGATGTATGTGGGTCTTCCCCAGTGGTCGCACCCGAAATGGGTGCGCCTGGGCATCACCAGCCTCGAAGAGTATGCCAGACACTTTAACTGCGTCGAGGGCAATACCACGCTTTATGCCCTTCCCGGAGCGGAAATTGTCGCGCGCTGGCGCGAACAGACTACCGACGATTTTCGCTTCTGCTTTAAATTCCCGGCGACCATCTCCCACAACGCTGCGCTGCGTAACTGTAATGATTTAACCGCCGAGTTTTTCACCCGCATGGCGCCGCTGGCAAACCGCATTGGCCAGTACTGGCTCCAGTTTCCCGCCACCTTTGGCCCGCGCGATCTGCCCGCTCTGTGGCAATTTCTCGACGCCCTGCCCCGGGAGTTTACCTACGGCGTTGAGGTCAGGCATCCGCAGTTTTTCGCCAAAGGCGAGGCGGAAATCAGCCTCAATCGCGGACTGCATCAACGTCGCGTTAATCGGGTGATCCTGGACAGCCGCCCGGTTCACAGCGCAATAGCGCATAATCAAGCCCTCATTGACGCCCAGCGTAAAAAACCGAAGGTGCCGGTTCACGCCGTGGTCACCGCCGATAACCCGATGGTCAGGTTTATCGGCAGCGACAATATGCAGCAAAACCAGGCGATGTTTGCCGTCTGGCGTCAAACGTTAGCGAAATGGGAATCCACCACCACGCCGTACCTGTTTTTACATACTCCGGATATCGCCCAGGCCCCTGAACTGGTCGATGCTCTCTGGCAGGCCTTGCAGCAAGCGGTTCCGTCGGTTGGAAACCCGCCCGCCATTCCACAACAATCTTCTCTTTTTTAAGGAAGGCCCCTATCATAGAGAGGTGCCATCTGCCAAAAACAGGGAGTGAGTATGGTCAGCGCGCTGTATGCGGTGTTGGGTGCATTACTGCTGATAAAGTTTTCGTTTGATGTAGTGCGCCTGAGAATGCAGTATCGCGTCTCCTGGGGCGACGGAGGGTTTTCGGAGCTGCAAAGCGCGATCCGCATCCACGGCAACGCGGTTGAGTATATCCCGATCGCCTTGATTCTCCTGCTGCTGATGGAGATGGACGGCGCAGAAACCTGGATGGTTCACGTCTGTGGCCTGCTCCTCATCGCCGGGCGCGTAATGCACTACTACGGCTTTCACCATCGCTTATTCCGCTGGCGTCGTTCCGGCATGAGCGCGACCTGGTGTTCGCTTTTGCTGATGGTGCTGGCTAATCTCTGGTATATGCCGTGGGAGTTGGTTTTCTCCTTCCATTAGCGCACAATACGCCACTTTATTTTTCCCGGATTTTTACGTTATGTCAGATCGCGACACGCTTTTTTCCGCGCCTATCGCCAGCCTGGGTGACTGGACCTTCGATGAACGGGTAGCTGAAGTCTTCCCGGATATGATCCAGCGCTCTGTTCCAGGTTATTCCAACATTATTTCCATGATCGGCATGCTGGCAGAACGCTTCGTTCAGCCCGGCACGCAGGTCTATGACCTGGGCTGCTCGCTGGGCGCGGCAACGCTGTCGGTTCGTCGTAACGTTCACCACCAGGGCTGTAAAATTATCGCCGTGGATAACTCACCGGCGATGGTCGAACGCTGCCGCCGCCACATTGATGCCTGGAAAGCCGCCACGCCGGTGGAGGTCATTGAGGGCGATATCCGTGATATCGACATCAGCAATGCATCGATGGTGGTGCTGAATTTTACCCTGCAGTTCCTGGTGCCAGAAGACCGACAGTTGTTGCTGGATAAAATTTATCAAGGCCTCAATCCAGGCGGCGCGCTGGTGTTATCGGAAAAATTCAGCTTTGAGGATGCCACGGTAGGGGAACTGCTGTTCAATATGCATCACGATTTCAAGCGTGCGAATGGCTACAGCGAGCTTGAGATCAGCCAGAAGCGCAGCATGCTGGAGAACGTCATGCTGACGGACTCCGTCGACGCGCATAAAGCGCGACTGCGCCAGGCCGGCTTTGAACACAGCGAACTGTGGTTCCAGTGCTTCAACTTCGGTTCCCTGGTGGCGCTGAAGGCTGAGGAGGCGGCATGATTGAGTTCGGGAATTTTTATCAGCTGATTGCCAAAAACCACCTTTCGCACTGGCTGGAAACCCTGCCTGCGCAAATCGCCACCTGGCAGCGCGATCAGCAGCACGGCCTGCTGAAGCAGTGGTCTAACGCGGTCGAGTTTCTGCCTGAACTGACCCCGCATCGGCTGGATCTGCTGCACAGCGTCACCGCCGAAAGCGAAGAGCCGCTCTCTGCCGGGCAGACGAACCGCATTGAAACGCTGATGCGAAACCTGATGCCCTGGCGTAAGGGCCCGTTCTCGCTGTACGGCGTGAACATCAATACCGAATGGCGCTCAGACTGGAAATGGGACCGCGTTTTGCCGCACCTGTCGGATCTCAGCGGACGCACCATTCTGGATGTCGGCTGCGGCAGCGGCTACCACATGTGGCGCATGATTGGCGCCGGGGCGCATCTGGCGGTAGGCATCGACCCGATGCAGCTGTTCCTCTGTCAGTTTGAGGCCGTGCGCAAACTGCTCGGCAACGACCAGCGCGCCCACCTGCTGCCGCTGGGTATTGAGCAACTGCCGGCCCTGAAAGCCTTTGATACCGTCTTCTCTATGGGCGTGCTCTACCACCGCCGTTCCCCGCTTGAGCATCTGTGGCAGCTGAAAGATCAGCTGGTCAGCGGCGGCGAGCTGGTGCTGGAAACGCTGGTGGTCGAAGGCGATGAAAATACGGTCCTGGTGCCGGGCGATCGCTACGCCCAGATGCGTAACGTCTACTTCATTCCGTCGGCGCTGGCGCTGAAGAACTGGCTGGAGA
>JAFACP010000417.1 GCA_023425455.1 Pseudomonadota bacterium
GCGCAGAACCTTTCGGGCTCAGTTCACGGATACGATCGCAAAAATGGAGCAGCGCCGCATCGCCAACCTGATGTCCCCACACGTCATTGATCTGTTTAAAGTAGTCGAGGTCAAACATCAGCACAGAAAAGCGGCTGTTGGCCTCCTGGCGGGCGCTGGCCGCCAGCGCCGATTTGAGCTTCTGTAAGATGGCAGAGCGATTGAAACAGCCGGTAAGATCGTCGGTTGTGGCCCTCACCGCCAGCTGCTGTTCGGCTTTTTTGCGCTCGGTAATGTCGAGACCAATATTCAGAATTGAGTTGTCCGGCAGCAGGATATTGGACCACAGGATCGTCAGCGGCGTGCCATCTTTGCGCACCGGATGCCATTCGTACATGTCCTTCAGCGGCGAGAAGCGCACCGACTCCCGCACCCGCCGCCGCTCGTCCGGGTCCGGATAAAACAGCGCCAGCGGGTCAGCATGCGCGCTCACCTCCGCCATGCTCCAGCCGAAGACTTTTTCGCACTCGGCATTCCATAATACGCAGCGATTATGCCGGTCAAACGAGTTCATCAGGACGGGAGCACGTTCAAACAACGTTTTATATTGGGTCACCACCCGCTGCATTTCCTGCGCTATTTTTTCTCGCGAGATAATCTCCGCAAAATAGTCTTTTAATTTTTCGACCAATACCACCACGATATTTTTCAGGATCGGCAACGAAAGGAGTTTTTCATCAAACGCCAAAAAGAAATATCCACTGCAACGCCGATCCCGGGAGGCAATTTTGCATAACACGCCGCTCTGTAATTTGTCATACCCCGGATGCTGAGGCGGAAACAGGGTACGCCCGATATTCTCTTTCCAGTAGATGACGCGCCATGCGCAGCGATGGCGCTGCATCAGCGCACTGGTCAGAAAGTCGGTCACATCGAACGCGTGACACATCACTTCACCGGCAGAAACCACACGCGGCGAACCCTCATCATCAACGCTAACCCAGGAGAGCGCGGCCCCGAGCGTCCGGTTGGTGGTTTGCAGCATCTCGGCCAGCGAGCATTGCGCGTTAAGCTGAGACATCAGTTTCGCCAGGGCGTGCAACGCCAGCATGCTGTCATTCACAATCTCGCGTCGTTTTTCTTTCATCGTATTTTCGCCGGTCATGAATCACGATACCGACCGCAACAAATAAATCAGATTTCAAAATAGAGCGTTAATTCAGAAAAAATATCGAATGGCATTTCATTTTAATTAAAGTGAACGCTATGTGTAAGAAAAATAATACACGATAGTATAAAAACTATAAAATTCAAAAACCTGACTTATTAGCTACGAGTACATTTATTTGTCCACTCAAGCATAATCCATACCGTTAGTGCTGTAAATGCAGTCTATTTTAATTCACCCGGCAGGCGTTTGGTTATCTCAATGAATTTATTACAAAGTAGGTAAAAAAAGAGTTTATCAGCACGGGAAGATATATTTTCCTGGCCGGTTTTTTACGGCCTGACCTGCGAAACAGGGTGATTTTCTGTCACCTCAGCACTGGCGAATAAAACATCAAACGTGATATAGTTCACACAAATTTTGTAACTCAAACCACTGTTTCATTATCGTTCGTCTGCGATCTCGAGGATGGGTTTATGGCAACCATTACGACCAGCATGGTTCTCCTGCGCTGGCCACTGTTAAGTGCGGTTTTAATGTTCCTGGCCAGCACGCTAAATATTCAGTTTCGGAAATCGGATTACGCCGGTCTGGCGGTGATCAGCACCTTACTGGGTGTGGGCGCAGCATGCTGGTTCGCCACGGGTCTGCTGGGGATCACCCTGCTGGATATCGCCGCCATCTGGGAAAACATGAAGGTGGTGATGATCGAAGTGATGAGCCATACCCCGCCGGAGTGGCCGACGGTCATCACCTGACAGCTTACAGCGGCGCCCTGCGCTCGCCCACTCCCGTCAGAGAGCGGGCGAGTGGCCATCAAAAGATGCCTTTCTGTCGCACTTTATTCATTTTTTCCACCGGAGCATCGACCGCGCTCACGGCAATATTATCTGCTGCCGGTGCTGGCGGAGTGGCGCTCTTGGTTGCCATGCGCAGCTGCTGCAGGGCCAGCTTCTGCTGCTCCATCAGCGGCGCCAGGGCGGCGATCTCTTCGCGTATTTTTTTCAGTTCGGCAAGCTGTTCCGCCCCGTCGTCGTCGGCATCGCTTTGCGCCTGCGGGCGCAGCTCGTCCAGCAGCTCAGGCAGCGAGAGCGGCTCGCGTCCCAGTGATTCCGCCACGTGGCGACAGAGCGCCGGGTCCAGCAAATGCAGCTGCAGCCCCGCCAGATAAACATTGCGATGAAATGCCCGGATCGTCATATTCGCATCGTCAATTCCCGCTTCCGTATCCACCGACTGATGCCACTGCTGCAGCTGCTGCATCGCGCGCCTGTCCGCGCGCGACTGCTCCGGCGTCAGATGCAGGGAGAGATTAACGCGGCGAATCTGCCCGTTACGCATCCTCGCCCACCTCTGCCATCAGGGGGTCTTCAACCTGCTGCGCGCCATTCTCGGAATGATAAAGACAGATTTCCCGCGATAAGGCGCTCTGCGGGTTCTCAATGCTGACCACCCGTTCGCCAAGCGTGGCGTACGCCTCGCGAATCGCCCGCTCAATCAGATGCGCGCCGCCGCCCACCAGATAGACGCGGTTCGGGTTCCTGATGAACTTCTTCGCCTCATAGGCTACCTGATCGCCCAGCTCCTGAATTTTGGCCTCTATTTTATCGAGGATCTCCCCGACGCGGGACTCGTCGTTAATCACGCTTCTGACGAAATCCAGATCGCGACGACGCTTAATCAGCTCGTTGGCGACGAGATAGCTTGAGTCGCTGTCGGCGGCGGCCAGCAGTTTACGCGTGGCGTCGGTGACCATCGCCACGCCAATCTCGTTGTTGCCGTAAATAGCCGAAACATCGTCAAATTCGCCGACAATCACCCCCATATCCAGCGTGGTGCCGCCGCAGTCAATCACCAGTGAACGGGTGAAGTCGTTGACGCTGGAATTGAGCAGATGCGACAGCGCGGCGGGCAGGCTCTCCGGCATCACCTGCACGTCCACGATGCGGAACAGCTCGCCTTTGTTCAGCGAGATCTCGCGCATCAGGTTTTGCCGTTTCGCGGCAATGCGCTCTTCGTTACGCTGACAGTCGTCCGGATTGTAAAACTGGGTGATCGGTAAAGTGACGATCACCTCAACATCACACGGCGCGACGCCGGTTTTTAACAGCGCGTGGTGGACCGCCAGCAGGTTTAAATCATCGTACTGATAGTTGATGTGGGTGGTCGACAACGCCTTATCGGAGGTGGCGTCATAGGTATATTTGGTGGTGCCAATGGTGTAATTGTGTACCGCCTGACCGCGCAGCAGCGCCGCGCTTTTCCAGTCTTTACGAAACGAGTTCGGTGAGACCACCGTTTTCAGCGTGCCGTTCTCAATCCAGCTAATTTTAACGTTGGTGGAGCCATCATCGATGGCGAATTTTTTACGCATTGGGTTCATGCTACATATCTCATTCAATCTTAAAAGGGGCCATCCCTGGCGGCGCATTCCTGAGAGGGTATTTCGCGTCAGGCCGTGACATCACAGCACGGCCTCTTCAGTTAATATCCGGCGGGCGCCCAGGTAGTGGTCCTGCCAGAAGGTGTCAGAAAGCTGACTAATACGAATATTCAGCCCGGTTCGCGGGGCTTCGATAAATCGCCCGTCGCCCAGATAGACGCCAACGTGATCGGCGCCCGGACGTTGATTAATGTTGAAAAAGACCAGGTCGCTGCGGCGCAATTTGTCCTGACGGACAGGGCGTAACGTCCGATCCTGATACATGCCGTTGGCGGTGCGCGGCAGGTTACGGCTTAACACCGGGTTAAAGGCGTAAAAGACCAGACCGCTACAGTCGAAGCCCTCTTCAGGGCTTTCGCCTCCCCAGACGTACGGTTTGCCAAGCTGCTGCTGCAGCAGACGGATAACCTGCTGCAGCGAAGCCTGCAGGCGCGGGCTGTTCTTCTCGTCCGGCAGCGGCGCCCAAATCATGTCGGTGGACAGCTGGCCGGGCTGCCAGCGGCGGTGCATTGCCAGGCGCTCGCGGTTTTCCACACGTTCAAGACGGCGTTTTTCGCTGTGGCGTCGTTTCTGCTCCGGCGTCACAGGCACCACGGCCAGGCGCGTGCGGGCTGTTTTCAGCAACGCCTCGCGATTTCGCATTCTGGCC
>JAFACP010000058.1 GCA_023425455.1 Pseudomonadota bacterium
CAGTAACGCACTGGCATCGTCCGGCGGCGTGGGGAGCGCTGATTTACGGGCAATAAAGGTCAACTGTGCGCCGCCCCAGGGCGATTCCGCGCCGTCGGTGGCGAGGGCAAAATCTTCCGTCACCGGCTTTCGTTCGTCAACATAGCGCCAGTTCGGCAGACGTTGCGCCCAGTGCGTATCCAGCAGGTGCGCCTCTTTCAGCGTGCGGAAATTTTCCCCGTTTAGCCATAACAAATCGACCGACCCGCGGGTTGTGCGCCCGGCGCTGGCCTCGGTCTGAATGCGTCTGACCGCATCGGCGGCATCGGCCAGATGGACGATCCTGAGGTCGATTGCATAGTGGGTTTTCATCTCACCGCTGACCCAGTCCAGGTAACGATTAACCGCCGGATCGCCACCCCAGGCGTTAAACCAGACGGTCTGGCCCCGGGCCTGTTGCTGGATGGACTGCCAGCTTTCCTCTGCACAGGCCGGGGCTGCCAGCAGCAGACCGGCCAGAAACGCGCATAAATGCACGCGGCGCATAATGCCTCCCTGTTTAATGAGATGAGTGAAAGAGGCGAAACAGCCAGCGCGTGGCCAGCGGTAACAACCCTAACAGTGTAAAGGCGAATACCACGCCCGGCGAAAGAATATCGCCTGGGGTCGTCAGTTTCCCCAGCTCGCGCCCGGCATTGAGAAAGACAAGCGTAGCGGGCAGCATGGCGAGCTGGCTGACCCACCAGTAGCGACAGACGCCAAGGCGGGTCAGCCCCATCAGCAAATTGACGACAAAAAACGGCAGCAGCGGCATCAGCCGCAGGGCAAAAAGGTAGCCGCTTCCGTCTCGCGCCATGCCGGTATTGACGATCTCCATCTGGCTGGCGAAACGCCGCTGCACCCAGTCGCGTAGCAGATACCGGCTGGTGAGCATGGCCAGCGTGGCGCCAAGCGTAGAGGCAAACGAAACCAGCAGCAGGCCCAGCGGCAGGCTGAACAGCGCGCCGCCGAGCAGGGTCAGTACCGCCGCGCCCGGAATGGACAGCGCGGAGACCAGTACATAGAGGCCAAAATAGAGCGCGGCGCTTTGCAGGGGGGCACGCTGCACCTGCGCCAGCAACGCCAGATGGTCTGTTTTAATGGTCGCAAGAGAGAGGGTGCCGGGCGGGAGAAGGGCAAAGGCCAGAATAAAGGCGCCCGTCAGGGCGCACAGGAACAGTAGCCGGGTCTTTTTCACCGCCGTTACAGCTTGAATTTCGCCCAGACTGGCGCGTGGTCGGACGGTTTTTCCATGCCGCGGATGGCGTAATCAATGCCGGTTTCAACGCAGCAATCAGCCAGCGGCGTGCTTGCCAGCAGCAGATCGATACGCAGACCGCGATTGTCATCAAACCCTTTTGAGCGGTAGTCGAACCACGAGAAGCGATCCTGCGTCTGCGGGTTGGCCGTGCGGAAGGTGTCAACCAGCCCCCAGTCCAGCAGGCGCTGCATCCATTCACGCTCTTCCGGCAGGAAGGAGCATTTGCCCGTGCGTAGCCAGCGTTTGCGGTTCTCTTCGCCAATGCCAATGTCCAGATCGCTCGGGCTGATGTTCATATCGCCCATGATCAGCACCGGGTTCTCTTTTTTCAGCTCGTGGCTCAGGTAGTCCTGCAGATCCTGGTAAAACTTCGCTTTGGCCGGGAACTTGGTCTCGTGATCGCGGCTTTCACCCTGCGGGAAATAACCGTTAATCACGGTGATATTGCCCTGTGATGAGGGGATCTCGGCCATGATTATCCGGCGTTGCGCCTCTTCGCCATCGCCGGGGAAGCCGCGACGAACGGAAACCGGTGGTGCTTTGGTCATCAGCGCCACGCCGTAGTGGCCTTTCTGACCGTGATAAAAGACGTTGTACCCCAGTTTTGCCACCTCTTCGAGGGGGAACATGTCGTCGTGAACTTTTGTCTCCTGCAAGCCGATCACATCGGGCTGATGTTGCTCAACAATCGCTTCAAGTTGGTGAGGGCGGGCACGCAGGCCGTTGATATTAAAAGAGACAAATTTCATAGTCGCTGCCAGTGCAAGGTGAATAGTGCATGGATGGTAGCAGAATTTGCGTCATCTGTTACCGGGATTGGCCAATAACTGCGACAGATCGTGCCGTTGGTGCAATATTTGCACCATCCGGAAGCGCCTCGCCCTTAAAAGGGGCGTAAATGGCCGATAAATTTCGTGAGCGATCACAATTCCAGAATTATATTTGGCCTGTGCATACTCTTTCTTATTTTCATCTGGCAAAGCGCCGCCTTTCGTAAAAATATTCACTTTTTATGCAATAACAGTGAATAACTCCATATCGTAACGTATTGATATTCTGTGTCACCTCTTCGTTTATGCATTTTTATCGCTGGCTGGCACGAACTCTGCAATCTACATTCACAGTGCAAACACTCAATTATTTAACATTTAAACAACCTTTTATTTACCGGATGAGGTCGCTATGTCTCTGTCAGTTACGCGTGAAAATTTTGATGAATGGATGATGCCGGTTTACGCGCCGGCGGCGTTTATTCCGGTACGCGGTGAAGGCTCGCGCCTGTGGGATCAGCAGGGCAAAGAGTATATTGACTTCGCGGGCGGCATCGCCGTTAACGCGCTCGGCCATGCACACCCGGCGCTGCGCCAGGCGCTGAACGATCAGGCGGCGAAGTTCTGGCACACCGGAAACGGCTTCACCAACGAACCGGTGCTACGGCTGGCGAAAAAG
>JAFACP010000065.1 GCA_023425455.1 Pseudomonadota bacterium
CGACGCGAATTATGGATGCCGCGGCGGTGATGAGCGATGTCGGCCAGGACGCGGTACATTGCACGCTCAGTATCGGTATTGCCTGCGCCACCCGTGAGACGGGCAGCGTGACGGACTGGCTGCAGGCGGCCGACAGCGCCCTCTACCAGGCCAAGCGCGATGGCAAGAACAGAATATTCGCGCACTGACAATGTCTCTGTTTAGGCTACGCTTTTAAGAAACCAGAGCGTCAGGAGAGGTTATGAACGCACCGTTAATTCCGGCAAATGAAGCACAACGACTGGCCTCTTTACGAGATTCCGGGCTGCCTGGCGTCGGGCATTGCCCGGCGCTGGATCGTCTGACCAGGCTGGCAAAACATGTTTTTCAGGTGCCGCTGGCGATGGTCAACATCGTTGATGAGCATACCCTTCACGTTCTCTCGCGCGACGGTGAACCGGTTAACCTCAGTCCGCGTCATTCGTCATTCTGTGGCCATGCCATTCTCGGCGATGCCGCGCTGGTGGTGGAGGACGCGCGTCTCGACGCCCGCTTTGCGGATAATCCGCTGGTCGCCGGTCACCCTGGGATCCGTTTTTATGCCGGGATCCCGCTACGGCTGCGGGACGGCGCCTGCGTCGGCACGCTGTGCGTGATGGGAAATACTCCGCGCAAGTTATCGACGGTTGAACTTTCGGTGTTAAGCGATCTTGGCGCGCTGGCGGAAGATGAGTTTGCGGCAATCGGTGCCGCCACCACCGATGAGCTGACCGGCCTGTTTAATCGTCGCGGTTTTACCCAGCTTGTACACTTTGTGCTGTCGGTCGCCAGGCGCCGGGCAGAGCCGCTCACGCTGGGCTGGCTCGATCTCGATCGCTTTAAAACCATCAACGACCGTTACGGACATGACGAGGGCGATAAAGCGCTGAAAGCGATGGCCGGCCTGATGCGCGCCGCGTTCCGGGAAGCCGATCTGCTGGTGCGTTTCGGCGGCGATGAGTTTGCGGTCCTGTTTGCCGACACCGATGAGCAGGGGGCCTGGATCGCCATGAATATCTCGCCGAGCAGGTTGAAAGCTATAACGCCCGCAGGCTGCACCCCTGGTCATTACACTTCTCCTGGGGATTGAGTGAATTTGACCACAACGCCAATGATATGCAGCAGTGGCTGGAAAATGCGGATGAGAAAATGTATACCATGAAACGCCAGCGCGAGGCGGCACGCTAATATCAGAAAACGCTATGGATGGCGTCGTTGCGTTACGCAATTGTTAATTGCAATCTGGGAGACTCATTTCAGGAAAAACAGTGAACGTCCCCATGCGAATCGATCTCTTCACCCGGGAGGATATCCTCTCTCATCTTGATGCCCTGGCCGCTATTCTCGAAAACTGCGTTAACGGCGGCGCTTCCGTCAGCTTTATGCTGCCTTTTAGCCGGCACAAGGCGCACGCCTTCTGGCGCGATATCGCGCAAAGCGTCGGGCGGGGCGAGCGCAGCGTCCTGGTCTGTTGCGATGAGCACGGCGCGCTTATCGGCACCGTGCAACTGATCACCCACCAGCCAGAAAATCAGCCTCACCGGGCCGATGTGGCAAAACTGCTGGTACACGAAAACGCGCGGCGAAAAGGGGCCGCGCTGGCGCTGATGGAGGCGCTGGAGACCCAGGCCCGGGAGCAGGGAATTTCGCTGCTGGTGCTCGATACCGCGACCGGCAGCGGTGCTGAGCGCTTTTATCAGCGCGCCAGCTGGCAAAAGATCGGTGAGATACCTCGCTATGCCCTGATGCCGGACGGTGCGATGACCGCAACCTCGGTGTTTTATAAGCTGTTGTGATTTTTTTTCACAATCCCGTCATCCATTGATCAAAACAGGGGTCCTGGTCGAAAAGTTTTGGTAAGTTATTACACCAATCTTATCAGGCTGTATGACTAATCATAAAGGACCTCCATTGTGAACACACTCAACCGTCGTGATTTTCCCGGTGCTCTCTACCCTGAACGTATCATCCAGTTTGGCGAGGGCAACTTCCTGCGCGCGTTTGTCGACTGGCAAATCGACCTGCTGAACGAACACACCGATCTGAACGCCGGGGTGGTGATTGTGCGTCCCATCGAAAGCGATTTTCCGCCCTCATTAAGCACCCAGGATGGCCTGTATACCACCATCATTCGTGGTCTCAACGAGCAGGGCGAAGCGGTGAGCGACGCGCGTCTTATCCGCTCGGTGAACCGTGAAATCAGCGTCTACAGCCAGTACGATGAATTTCTGAAGCTGGCGCATAACCCGGATATGCGTTTTGTGTTCTCCAATACCACTGAAGCGGGGATCAGCTACCACGCCGGGGACGCGTTTGACGACGCGCCGGCGGTCAGCTACCCGGCCAAACTGACGCGTTTACTGTTTGAACGCTTCAGCCACTTTAACGGCGCGGCCGACAAAGGCTGGATCATTATTCCCTGCGAACTGATTGATTATAATGGCGAAGCGCTACATGAACTGGTGCTGCGTTACGCCCGGGAGTGGGCGCTGCCGGCCGCGTTTATCCAGTGGCTGAATGAGGCGAACAGCTTCTGCTCCACGCTGGTCGACCGGATTGTGACCGGCTACCCGCGCGATGAGGTGGCGGCGCTTGAGGCCGGACTGGGGTATCACGACGGTTTCCTTGATACCGCCGAGCACTTCTATCTGTTTGTGATCCAGGGGCCGAAATCGCTGGCCAGCGAGCTGCGTCTCGACAAATACCCGCTCAATGTCCTGATTGTCGACGACATCAAACCGTACAAGGAGCGTAAGGTTGCGATCCTCAACGGCGCACATACCGCGCTGGTGCCGGTGGCATTCCAGGCCGGGCTGGATACGGTGGGCGACGCGATGAACGACGCGGAGATTTGCGCGTTTGTCGAAAAAGCCATCTATCAGGAGATTATTCCGGTTCTCGATCTGCCGCGCGATGAGCTGGAGTCGTTCGCCAGCGCCGTAACCGGTCGTTTCCGCAACCCTTATATTAAGCATCAGTTGCTCTCTATCGCGCTCAATGGCATGACGAAATACCGTACCCGTATTTTGCCTCAGCTGCTGGCCGGGCAGCAGGCTAACGGTCAACTGCCTGCCCGTCTGACGTTTGCGCTGGCGGCACTGATCGCTTTTTACCGCGCAGAGCGCAACGGGGAAGGGTATCCGGTTCAGGATGACGCGCACTGGCTGGCACGTTATCAACAGCTGTGGGCGCAGCACGGTGACAAGCAGATCAGCACCTGCGAGCTGGTCACCGCCGTACTCAGCGTCACTGAGCACTGGGAGCAGGATCTGACGCAGGTTCGCGGTCTGGTCGACCAGGTGACGCGCGATCTCGATGCCATTCTGCTGCAGGGAATGCGCGCAGCGGTGAGAGGGCTCTGCTAATCACCATGACCCGGCGTAATGCCGGGTTTTTTTTTGTCTGTTATTAGTTACAACATACAACTGACCTTTATAAAAAACCGCACCCTGTGACACCGTGCGATTTTCAGTCAGACAGGGAAGAGAGGGCGGTCGTCTACCGGGCATCGTCACGGGCATTCCACTCATCACGGGTGATTTCCCACAGCTCGGAGTCCAGGATGCCGCTCACATACGCTTTTTTCCCGGTGCGGATCAGCCGCATACCGCTACTGGCAGAGATACGCTGCGAACGGAGATTGGCGGCGGCTTTTGGCGCCCGCAGAACCGGCTTGTGCAATGTGTTAAACCAGTAATCGGTGACCGCGACGCTGGCCTCACGCATATATCCTTTACCCTGCCATTCAGGGGTGAGCCAGAATCCACGGTTGTTATCTTCCACATCGTACAGGCAGATTAAGCCCATCAGCTCCTCTGGCGCCTGGCGGCGGCGGATTGTCCAGAACCAGGCAATTCCTTTTTCAACATCCGGCAGCGCAACGTTATTAACGTAATGCTCCGCCCCGTTATCCGGGTAGGGCCAGGGAACGGTGTCCACCATATAGCGAACGATCTCCCAGCGTGGATAGCGCTGCTGGATCTGCTGCGCGTCGTCTGCCTGAAGCGGTTTAAGCAGCAGACGTTCGGTGGTTAACGTGGGTACATGCCTCATGCTATCTCCTTTTTTGAGCGTTATGCTTTGCTGTCTCTTCTGCTATGTTCATCTGTACCTCATTTATGCCAGCCTGTCGTTCATTCGGTAACTACCAATAATCACGGAGGAGAAGATGACGTTAAGACTTGCCGTCCCCGAAGAGGCGGAAACGCTGTGGGCGATCCGCAACCGGGCTATACGCGCCGGATGCCGGAGCAGCTATGCCGCCGATGTGATTGCCCGCTGGACGCCGGATGAGATGCCGGAAAGATACCGTCAGATGGTGATGGATCATCCTTTCTATGTGATTGACAATGCAGACGGTGTGCCGGTCTCGACGGGCTATCTTGATTTGTCCAGCCACAGCGTTGAGGCCATTTTTACCGTCCCCGAGGCGACCGGTAACGGGTACGCGGGGCGGATCATCGACGCGCTGAAGCAGGAAGCCCGCCGCCGTGGAATGGTGAAACTCACGCTGTCGTCCACGCCGAATGCGGAACATTTTTACCAACGCCTCGGCTTTATTTCTGTGGCGGAGAATCGTTATCCCTCGGCAATGGCCGGGACGGATTTACGCTGTATTGATATGGTTAGCGACATAGAGTGAGGCAGCGATGAGCATTGTAGTACGTGCATTACAGGCCGCAGATTATCCCCAGTGGCGGCCGCTGTGGGAGGGGTATCTGGCGTTTTATGACACCACCCTCGATGACGCGACCACGGCGTCAGCCTGGGAAAGGGCGCTCAGTCCGGATTCATCGCTGTTCTGTCGGGTGGCTGAACGCGAGGGGCGGGTTATCGGCTTTGCGCTGTGCGTCCTGCATGAAGGCACCTGGTCCCCCGCACCGGTCTGTTATCTGGAGGACCTGTACGTCGATGCCGCCGCCCGCGGGGCAGGCACCGGACAGGCGTTGATCGATGCCCTGCTGGCCGAGGGCAGGCGTAATGGCTGGGCAAGGCTCTATTGGGTGACGCGGCACAACAACCCCGCGCGTAAACTCTACGATCGCTTTGGCGCGTCCGACGATTACGTGCGTTATCGCATTCCCTGCTGAAAGCTAAAAGCCGGGCAAAACCTGTGGCGCCAGGGTCGCGGTGGGCTTCTGATAAACCGTTTACGGCAGCCGTCTGGCGACCATAAACAGTCGCGGAAATGCCAGCAGTATCTGCCCGTTTTCCTGCAGCGGATACTGTTCTTCCAGCAGCGCATGGTAGCGCTTCAGGTAG
Source organism: Pseudomonadota bacterium (assembly GCA_023425455.1). Classification (GTDB taxonomy): domain Bacteria; phylum Pseudomonadota; class Gammaproteobacteria; order Enterobacterales; family Enterobacteriaceae; genus Enterobacter. The sequence goes on from JAFACP010000065.1 coordinate 5,281, forward strand.
TTTTTCTGCTCACTCTCCGTTAACTCCTGCAGCCACGGGCGCAGGCCTGTCGCGCTTACCCAGTCAATAATGGCCTGATGTGAACTCATTCTGTGGTAATAGGTCGTCCGCCAGATATCCACCTCGCAGCCCACTTCCGTCAAAATATCGTAATAGGCATGCACACCCGGCAGCGCGTCACGTCCCCGATCCGGATAGCCCTGCTCATAAGCCACTTCCCGCATCGCAACATGCGACGGCTCAAGCCGGTTATCAGGCATCTGAATTGCCAGCACGCCGTTGAGCTGCAGCAGTGAAACGAGATGAGGCAGCAGATCGTAATGATCCGGGATCCACTGTAGCGATGCATTGGCATAGATGAGGCTGAGCGGCTGGCCGGGCTTGTACTGGCGAATATCTGCCTCCACAAAATGACAATCCGGCAAGGTGCTGCGGGCCTGCTCAAGCCCGTATTGCAGGTAAAGAGAAGGGTTCCAGTCGGCCATTTTTGCATCTCCGGTTTGCAGTGTTCAGCAAGAATAGCACAGGCAGATCGCCGCGCGGCGTGACAACACAAACTGCAAACTGTTGGCCAGAGGCTGACAATAACGGCGTTTTTGCCAGCCTGAGCGCCCGGCTGTCGGTGAGCAAAAGGTTCTGCACGCTCTGGATGCGTAAACTCATGGCTTTATCTCGCAGCAGGAACGCTCATGACCCATCTGACCATCAGCGCTTACGGGGCCGACCCGGACGCGCAGCGGCTATCACCCGCGACGCGCACGACAGCTACGAGCGTTAATCCCGCCTCGTCATAAACGGGTTTTATCCCTTGTAGGGGATAGACGTTGACTTATCCCTTACAGGGGATAATACTTGCGTTATCCCTTTGAGCGGATAAAACCGGTGGTGATGATGAATACTCCTGTGATCTACAGTCCACAGCAGCTGGCAAACGCCATGAAGCTGGTCCGGCAAAAGCATGGCTGGACGCAAAGCGAGCTGGCGAAAAAAATCGGCATTAAACAGGCCACGATCTCGAATTTTGAAAATAATCCCGATAACAGCACCCTGACCACCTTTTTCAGGATCCTGCAGTCGCTCGACATGTCGGTCGCGCTGTTCGAGGTCAAAAGCGGGGATAACCGCGCGCAACAGGATCTGGACTGGTAATGGCCAAATTAGTGACGTGGATGAATAACGCCCGGGTCGGCGAGCTGACCCGGCAGGCGAACGGCGCGCACAGCTTTAAGTATGCCAGCGACTGGCTCTCACACCCTTATGCCCGGCCGTTATCGCTCTCTCTGCCGCTGCAGGTCGGCAATATCACCTCCGCCGCCGTATACAATTTTTTCGATAACCTGCTGCCGGACAGCCCGCAGGTGCGGGACAGGATAGTCAAACGCTATCGGGCACGCTCGAAGCAACCCTTTGATCTACTCGCGGAAGTGGGCAGGGACAGCGTAGGCGCCGTGACGCTACTGCCGGCCGACTCGCTGATGGATACCCCGGAAATGGTGTGGGAGGCGCTCAGCGAAGCAAAGCTGGAAGCGGTGCTGTCGGCCTATAAAGCCGATATTCCGCTGGGGATGATCAACGAAGAGAATGATTTTCGCATCTCGGTGGCCGGCGCGCAGGAGAAAACGGCGCTGCTGAAGGTAGGGCCGCGCTGGTGCATTCCCAAAGGCACCACGCCCACCACGCATATTATTAAGCTGCCGATCGGTGAAATTAAACAGCCCAATGCGACGCTGGATTTACGCGACAGCGTTGATAATGAATATCTGTGCCTGTCGCTGGCCAAAGCGCTTGGTTTTGCCGTGCCGGATGCAGAGATCGTCACGGCAGGCGCGGTACGGGCGCTGGCGGTTGCGCGTTTCGATCGCCGCTGGCGTGCCGATAATGCCGTTTTGCTGCGTCTGCCGCAGGAGGATATGTGTCAGGCGTTTGGTCTGCCGTCGTCGGTGAAATATGAATCTGACGGTGGTCCTGGCATCCGGCAGATCATGGACTTTTTGATGGGCTCCAGCGCGGCGCTTCACGATCGTCATCAGTTTATGAAAGTTCGCAATGACGAATCACACAGAGCAGAGGTATCTGGAGCGAGCATGCCGCGAACGTGATGCCTGGAAAAGCAGTCGTGGTGGCCACGCTAATTATCAGATGGCAGTGTGATGGTATCAGCGCTGGAAAAAGAACTTTCAGAGGCCATCAACGACCAGAACAAGGATGACCACAAAACGCTGGATTCTGTCTTATTCCATTTAAGTGCGCATAATGTATATTATGTTAAATGGGATTGTCAGCCCCATACCAGAGCCTGCCTTGCAACTAACCCACCTTTCCACTGGCTCCTGAACTCACTTCCTCAGGATGTTGCTGGTTGACAACCGATGGCTCCCTCTTTCGGGAGAACCACCGGCAACGTCTTAACGTGCGGCCTGCGCACTCAGCTGGAAGTAACGCACCGAATCACGCAGCATTTCACTCTGCTGGGTCATCGACTGGGCGGCAACAGCAGCCTGCTCGACAAGCGCCGCATTCTGCTGAGTTACCTGGTCCATCTGCTCAATCGCCACGCTAATCTCTTTGACTCCCTGATGCTGCTCAGTTGAAGCCGCAGAGATATCCGCCACAATGTCCGTAACCTGATTAACTGAAGTGACGATCTCTTTCATCGCCCGGCTGGCCGTATCGGCAAATCGCGAACCGTCGGTAATTTTTTCAACGGTTCCCTCAATCAGCGATTTGATCTGTTTCGCCGCGTCGGCACTTTTTTGCGCCAGATTGCGCACTTCACCTGCCACTACGGCGAAGCCTTTACCCTGCTCGCCTGCCCGTGCCGCCTCCACCGCGGCGTTAAGCGCCAGAATATTGGTCTGGAACGCGATCCCCTCAATGACCGAAATAATGTCGACGATTTTTTGCGAACTGTCGGCGATCTCCTGCATTCTGGCAAGCATATCGTGTACCTCCTGCCCGCCTTTTACCGCCGTCTGAGAGGTCATTCGCGCCAGTTCACTGGCTTTACGCGCATTATCGGCGTTACTTTTCACGTTCTCGGTAATTTGCTGCATATTAGCCGAGGTTTGTACCAGAGATGCCGCCTGCTCTTCGGTACGCTGCGATAGATCGCTATTCCCCTGCGCGATTTCACTGGCCGCCAGCGAAATGGACTCGCTACCGAGGTTAATGCCGTTCATGATACTGGCCAGTTTGCTGTTCATAAAACGGACCGTCGCCAGCAGGCTCCCGGTATCCTGCTCACGAATGGCGATATCTGCGGCCAGGTTACCGGCTGCGATCTCCTTCATGATCGAGACCGCATAGGCGGGTTCGCCCCCGAGCTGGCGGGAAAGATTGCGGGAAATAATCAGCGCGATGGCTCCGGTAGCAAGCAGT